>JAQGMX010000011.1 GCA_028292145.1 Variovorax sp. | reverse complement strand
TTCCGCGGCGATGCGTCGCTGCTTTCGCCGGCGCCGGAGCAGTTGGAGGCGCTGACCGGCGTGCCGACGGTCGCCACGCTGCCGATGTGGTGGCAGCACGGTCTGCCCGAGGAAGACGGCGTGTTCGACGACCGGTCGACTCCGTCCCGGCCTTCTTCCGACGGAGGCAAGGGCAAGACGATCGCGGTCATCGCGATCATCGCGTATCCGCGCATCAGCAATCTCGATGAGTTCCAGCCGCTGAAGAACCTGCCCGGCGTGCGCCTGCGGTGGGTGCGCAACCCTGCGGATCTTGCAGATGCCGACTGGATCGTGCTGCCTGGCTCCAAGCACACCAGCGGCGACCTGGCCTGGCTGCGCGCGCAGGGGCTGGACCGCGCGGTGGTCGCGCATGCCGCGCGCGGCGGTCAGGTGCTGGGCATCTGCGGCGGTCTGCAGATGCTGGGCGAGGCGCTGATCGATCCGCACGGCATCGACGGCAACGCGCCGGGGCTCGGGTTGCTGCCGCTAGTCACGGTGTTTGCCGAAGACAAGACCGTCCGCCACCGGCAGGCCACTTTCGGCGCCATGAACGGGGCCATGACCGGCGCCATGCGGGGCGTCTGGTCGCCGCTGGCGGGCGTCACCGTCGGCGGCTACGAAATTCACCACGGCCAGACGGCCGCTCACTCCGCGATGGCCAAAGCCGGCGATCGGCCTCATGCCGTCATGCCCGACGGTCTGGCGTGGCAGAACGAAGCTGGTAACGTCCTCGGCCTGTATCTGCACGGCATGTTCGAGGACGCTGCCGTCTTGCGTGCACTTTTCGGTACGGAGGCGCCGACGCTCGACGCCGTCTTCGACGGACTGGCCGACTTCATCGACGAACATTTTTCGCCCGGCGTGCTCGACGCGGTCGTGGCATCGGACCCCGCATGACGAATTTTCCCGCCGTCGACGACATCGCCGACGCAGCGCTGGCCGCGCGCATCCAGGCCGCGCTCGACAACAAGACCAAGCCGCTCGGTGCGCTGGGCCGCATCGAGACGCTGGCGCTCCGCATCGGCTGCATCCTCGGTACCGATGCGCCCGTGCTGGACGCACCGCAGATGCTGGTCTGCGCGTCAGATCACGGCCTGGCGGCGCGCGGTGTCTCGGCTTTTCCGAGCGACGTGACCTGGCAGATGGTCGAGAACTTCCTCTCCGGCGGTGCCGCCGTGAGCGTGCTCGCGCGCCAGCACGGGCTCGCGCTGACGGTCGTCGATTGCGGCGTTCGACGCGACTTCGCACCGCGCGACCGCCTGGTGGTGCGCAAGATTGCCCACGGTACCGCCGACGCATCTGCCGGGCAGGCCATGACCGCGGCCCAATGCGCAGAGGCCATCGGCAACGGCGCCGAACTGGTGCGCGCGCTGCCCGGCAATGCGCTGCTGCTCGGCGAAATGGGCATCGGCAACACGTCGTCGGCGTCGATGCTGCTGTCGCGGCTTGCCGGCATCGATGTCGAACTGTGTACCGGCAACGGCACGGGGCTCGATGCCGACGGCCGCCTCCGCAAGATCGGGGTGCTGCGCGAGGTGCTCAGGCTGCATGCCGACGCGACGGAACCGCTCGATGCGCTGGCGGCGTTCGGCGGCTTCGAGATCGCGACACTGGTTGGCGCGGTGCTGCAGGCGGCGCAGGAACGGCGCGTGATCGTCGTTGACGGCTTCATCGCGAGCGCCGCGGTGCTGGTGGCGCAGGCGCTGCGGCCGCATGTCGTGCAGCGCTGTATCGCCGCGCACGCGTCGGCTGAGCCGGGCCATGTGCTGCTTCTGGAGCGTCTGGGGCTGGAGCCGTTGCTGCAGCTCGGTCTGCGGCTCGGCGAAGGCTCGGGTGGCGCGCTCGCTTGGCCGCTGCTCGAATCGGCCTGCCTGATCCTGCGCGAAATGGCGAGTTTCGAGGTGGCCGGGGTGTCGAGGAAGGGCGCCGAATGACCGCTGCGCTGCGCCATTTCCTGCTGGCGCTGCAGTTTTTCACGCGCATTCCGGTCACCGGGCGGCTTGCGGAATGGGTCGGCTACAGCCCGGCAATGTTGCGCGCGAGCGCGGCCTTCTTTCCGGCGGTCGGCTGGGTGGTGGGCGGCATCGGCGCGCTGGCGCTGGCGGGTGCGTTGTCGTTGTGGCCGCCGCTGGTCGCTGCGATCGTCTGCACGGTCGTCACGGTGTGTTTGACCGGCGCATTCCACGAAGACGGACTCGCCGACGTGGTAGACGGGCTGGGCGGCACGTCGAAACGCGAACGCGCGCTGGAAATCATGCGGGACTCGCGCATCGGCGCATTCGGTGCGATCGCGCTGGTGCTTGCGCTGGGGCTCAAGTTCGCGTTGCTTGCTACGCTGGCCGAGGACGGCATCCTGCCGGCGTGCGCTGCATTGCTGGCGGCGCATGTGCTGTCGCGTTTCGCGCCGCTCGTCGTCATGCGCGCGACGCCGTATGTGGGCGGGGAGGGCGGCAAGGCGAAGCCGATGGCCGATGCGGTCAGCGGCAGGTCGGTGGTGGTCGCTGCGTTGTGGTCGGTGCCGGCCGTGGCGATTCTGGCGATGGTGGGCGAGCCGGTCGACGGCATTGCCGCGCTGGCGGCGGTGGCGTTGGCAACCGTCTACATGATCCGCCTGCTTCGCCGTCGGCTCGGCGGCTTTACGGGCGACGGGCTCGGCGCCACTCAGCAGCTGAGCGAACTCGCTATCTACCTCGCACTCGCGGCCGGCTGGTGAGCTGATGAGCACGCTCTGGTTGCTGCGGCATGCGCCGGTGCTGGCTGCGCCGGGGCTTTGTTATGGCCGTACCGATCTGGGCTGCGCCGGCGAGGCGACCCGCTCCGTCGCGGAAACGATAGCGCCGACGCTTCCTTCCGGCGTCGACATCTTCAGCTCACCGCTGCAGCGATGTACCGCGCTGGCGCAATCCATCGCTTTCGTGCGGCCGGAACTGCCTGCGGCCATCGCAGACCCGCGATTGGCCGAGATGGATTTCGGCGCGTGGGAAGGACGTCCCTGGTCGGACATCGATCGGGCAGCTTTCGATGCCTGGATGGACGATTTCGCGGACGGGCGCGTTGGTGGCCACGGGGAAAGCACGCGCCAGTTCATGACGCGTGTCGGTGCTGCGTGGGACGACTGGCGCGCATCGGGGCGCGATGCGCTCTGGGTGACGCATGCGGGGGTTATGCGGGCGGTGATGCTGCTGCAGTCGGGGGTCCGTTGCCCGGTCGACGCTGCGGCGTGGCCGCAACGGGGAATAGCGTTCGGCGAGTCGATGCGTTTCGAGCGCTGATTCCGACACGCACCCGTCACACATCGCTGCCAGCATCCGGCGAGCTCGAATCACAACTCCAAGAGGCTTCGCCGATGCAACGTTTTTCCCTGCGCGCAACCCCTGCGCTGCTGGCGCTTTCCGCCGGCTCTGCCGCGGCCATCCTGGCTTCATGCGGAGGGGACGGCGGCACCTCCGTCAGCGACACCGCAGATGTGCGCGTCAAGGCCGCCTGGGTCGAGATCGGCCCGAACGGCCAGACCATCGCCCGCGCCATCACGGCTGCCGATACCTGCCCGACGATCGCCGTCGATGCCGTTGCCGCCTCGATGACCTTGCGCGCCGCTGCCGGCACGCCCGCGCAACGCACCACGGCGAGCGATCCTGCCGATTCCAAACCCTCTGCTTTTCCCGTGACGACATGCGAAACCATCGTCAAGTCCGGCGCCACGGCGGTCAGCGTCGCCGGCCGTCTCCTGCCGCTGCCGAAGGCGGAGCCGCAGCGCATCGCCGTCCTGGCCGACACCGGTTGCCGCATGAAAAAGGCCGACAACGCCTTCCAGGCCTGCAACGACGGCACCGCCTGGCCGTTCGCGACCATCGCCGCCACCGTTGCCGCGATGAAGCCCGATCTGGTGATGCACATCGGCGACTACCACTACCGCGAGAACGCCTGCCCGCAGGACATCGCCGGCTGCAAGGACAGCGCCTGGGGCTACGGCTGGGACACCTGGGAGGCCG
>JAQGMX010000549.1 GCA_028292145.1 Variovorax sp. | reverse complement strand
GGCCACTTCTTCGTGACGAGGAAATCGGAAAGATCGGTCATGGTCAATTGTCTTCCAGTCCGTGGGTGCGCAATACGGCACGCAAATGGCGCACTTCATGCTGCAGGTCGAGAATCAACGCCGCGGCATCCAGCCCGACGCCAAAATCGCGCTCCAGCCGGCGCGCTTCGAGCGCGCGCTGGAGATCGGCGCTCTGGAAACGCCAGCTGTCGGGCTGCGCTTCGCGTGGTGAAACTTCGACGATCCCGATGTCGACAAGTTGCGTGACCCACTCGATTTCGGCGCCGCAGGCATGCGCGATTTCGTCAACGGCCAGCGGATGCAACGCGCTCAGCGCTATCGCCGTTGTTGCCGTTGTCGCCGTGGTCGAGAACGCACCGGACGAGACGGTCGATGTGATTCTGGAAAGACGGGCCATGTCTCACACTCCCAAATGGCGGCGCGGGTTGAAGGAAGACGCCGATTTGGCGAGCTGTTCGTAGGCCTGTCGGACGGCGTCGGTGTCGGCTGGCGGGAGGGCGATGTCGAGCAGCAGGTAGACGTCGCCTGCGGCCGGACTGCCGGGGAAGCCACGGCCCTTGAGCCTGAGCTTCATGCCGTTGCGCGCTTTTGCCGGCACCGTGACTTCGACCGTGCCGCCGCCGGGAACCGGGACCTCGACCTGCGCGCCCAGCGCCGCTTCGGTCGGCGTGACGGGCAGCGTCAGGTAGATGTCGCGACCTTCGATGCGGTAGAGCTTGTGCGGCGCGATCCGCACTTCGAGATACAGATCGCCGGGCGCCTCGCCGCCGTGGCCGGGCATGCCTTGCCTCGCCAGCCGGATGAATTGACCGGGATGCACGCCGGCCGGGATCTTCACGCTCAGCGTGCGCGTTTTCCAGTCCGGCTCTCCGTTGGCGCCGGTTTCCATCGCGCGCAGGGAAATCTCGCGCTCCGACCCGTTGAGTGCGTCTTCCAGCGAGATTTCGATGGCCGCGTGATGGTCCTCGCCGCGCGCGCGGTGGTTCTGTCGTGCGGCACTGCGGCGTTCGGACTCACCGAAAAGCGAGGAGAAGAAGTCGCTGAAATCGGCCTGGTCTGCCGGGCCGGACCGTCCCCCTGAACCCGATGGGCCCGCTGCACCGCGAGCGCCGCGGTGGAATTCGAAGCCTTCGTCCCAGCCGGGCGGCGGCCGGAAGTCGCCGTCCGGCGAGCCCCCGCGCGCGACACGGTCCGCGAGCGCGTCGTAGGCCGCGCGCTTTTCCTTGTCGCGCAACACGTCGTTGGCTTCGTTGACGTCGCGCATCTTGACTTCGGCATCGGCTTCCTTGCTGACGTCCGGGTGGTATTTGCGGGCCAGCTTGCGATAGGCCTTGCGCACGTCGTCTTCGGTCGCGCTGCGCTCGACGCCGAGCACCTTGTAGTAGTCCTTGAAGTCCATGGCGTCAGGCCAGCGCCGCAGCGTCGTTGGTGCGGGCGAGCAGCGGCTCGATCCGCCAGTTCGTCCGGCCGGATTGCTCGACGCGCTGGAACCGCAGCGGCTGCGCATTGCCGAGCACGTCGGGTTCGATCGTTACGCCGAGCAGAGCTGCCAGCACGTACAGCGTGCCGCCGTGCGCGACGACGAGCACCGGTGCGGGCGTGGCTTCGAGCGCGAGCGTCAGCGCGGCACGCTTGCGGTCGACGAACTGGGCCAGCGTCTCGCCGCCGTCGGGCGAACAGGCCCAGTCGAGGTTCGCCGACGACGTGCCGATCAGCGCGCCGAAGTGGCGCTCGCGCAGGTCGTCGCGCGCGGTCGGCGTCAGGCGCAACCCGGCTGCGACCGCGTGCGCGGTGTCGAAGGCGCGACGCGCATCGCTGCAGACGATGGTGCGAATCGGCTCGCCCGCCAGCCGTTCGGCGGCTTTTGCGGCCTGCTGCAGGCCGAGTTCGCTAAGCGGCTCGTCGACATCCTGAAAGATTCGCGAAGCATTGCGGCCGGTCTGGCCGTGCCGCAAGAAATAAAAATGATCGCAGGACGGCAAGAGGGGCTGCGCCGATGCAAGGCGTACCAGTTCGTCGAAACCCGCGGGATGCTTCTGCGTGAAATGCAGCGGCTGGGATGTGGTGGCGAGCGAGGGATCGGTCATGGTCAGAATTTCGGGATGCGCAGCGTCTTGCTGATCATCAGCGTACCGGACAAACCGAACATCAGCGTCAGTGGATGCAGCACCCACGGTCCGAGCGTCCATGCGCCGCCCCAGACCGCATCGCCGAGCCGGCCTTGCCAGGCCGCGATCGCCAGCACGCCGACGAGCACGACGCTGGTCGGAATCGGCGTGCCCTCGAAGAACCTGACTTTGTCCGCGCCTTCGGAAAGCGCTTCGGCCGTGACGTTGTAGCGCGCCAGCCGGCTCACGCCGCAGCCGACGAAATAGATCAGGATCGCGCAATCCCAGCCGCCGTTCAGCCCGGCGGCGAAAGCCAGCGCGGCAGGCGCGACGCCGAAGGAGATGATGTCGGCCAGCGAATCCAGCTCGCGTCCCAGCGCCGAATGCGTCTGGCGCCAGCGCGCGATGCGGCCGTCGAAGACGTCGAAGATGAAGGCGGCCGGCGCGAGCGCGGCGGCCCAGAGGAAGTGCGTGAGCGACTGGCTCGCCATGTACGCCATCGCGAGGAAGACGCCCCCGACCCCGCAAGCGGCATTGCCCAGCGTGAAGACGTCGGCCAGATGGAAGCCGCGGATCATCGAGAAGTGCTTGCGGCTCGGCGCACCGGTGGTCTGAGGAGGCATGACGGAAATCCTGAAAAAGTTGTTCGGACCTTAGCGCAATCGCGCGGGCGCTTTTGTAGGCACAGGTAGGTACAGGCACGTACAAGCATGTACAGGCCGCAGCCGGTCAGAACTTCAACGCGGCGCGATTGCCGCCTTCTTTTTTCGCGGTGTACATGGCTTCGTCGGCATGGCGGATGAGTTGCTTGTAGTCGTCGCCGTGCTGCGGGTAGAGCGCGATGCCGATGCTGGGCGAAACGCGCAACGGCTGGTTGGCCGGTTCGGCCAGGATGAAGGGCGTGCTCAGCGCAAGGCGGATGTCCTCAGCGATGGCGAGTGGGTCGGCAGCGGCCACGCGGTCGTCGATCAGCACGAGGAACTCGTCGCCGCCAATGCGCCCGACGACACCCGCGTCGCCGACGCATTCGCGCAGCCGGCGTGCGGTTTCCTGCAGCAGCAGATCGCCGGTGGCATGGCCGAACCGGTCGTTCACCTCTTTGAACATGTCCAGGTCGAGGTACATCACGGCCAGACGCGCGCCGTCCGTCCGTGCGAGGACCAGCGCGGCCTGCAGGCGGTCGTGGACCAATGCGCGGTTGGGCAGGTCGGTGAGCGGATCGTGGCGCGCGATGTGCCGCAGCCAGGCGTCGCGCTGCTTGCGCTCGATGGCGGTCGCGATCTGCGTCGAGACGAACTGCAGCAGTTCGAGGTCCTTGACGGTGTAGCGCACGTCGCCCGAATAGCTCTGCACCACCAGCGCCCCGATGGTGGATTTCGTGGTGCGCAGCGGCACGCCGAGCCAGTCCTGCGCGTTCAGGCCGACATCGAACTTCACGCTGGGCGGCAGCACGTTCTCGGTCACCGGGCTGTCGGCGCAGATCAGCAGCGCCTGGCCGCTACGGATGACCTCGGCGCTCAAGGTGCCCGAATCGAGCTTGCGGGGCGCCGGCGGTGCCTGATGCGTGTCGACGAAATACGGAAAGCTCAGTTCGTCGGTGGCCTCGTCATACAGTGCCACGAAGAAGTTGATCGCCGGCAGCAGGCCGCCGACGATTCCATGCACTTGCCTGAACAGTTCCAGCAGATCCTGTGCGGTGTGGGCCGCTTCGGAAACGGCGTACAGCGCCGCCTGCATCGACTCGGCGCGCCGGCGTTCGGTCACGTCGCGCGCCACGGCCACACGGAGCTTGCGCGATTCCGACCAGTGCGCCGACCAGTTGATGTGGACCAGCGTGCCGTCCTTGCGCACGTAACGGTTCTCGAAGTGCGGATGCGGCTCGCCGGCCACGATCTCGTCCACCCGGCCCAGCGTGCGCTCGCGGTCTTCGGGACAGACGAAATCGATCATCGGCCGCCCGAGCATTTCTTCCTGCGTGTAGCCGAAGATGCGTCGGCCGGCGGCGCTGACGAAAAGGAAGACGCCCTGGGCGTCGACCACGCAGACGGCGTCGACCATCAGCGCCATCACGCTCGAAAGGAAGTCGTCGCCCTCCGTCCTCAGGACCGGAGTGATCGGGACCGCGGCTTCGAGCGATTCGAGGTTTTCGATGGGTATCACTGTGGCGACGCGGTGGAAAAGGCTATTGAAACACTTGTTGCTACATTGTGTACAAGTGTTGTTCTCTGCGCGCCTCGTCCGGTGGCCTCCCATTCGGGGTGGCTGCGTGCCGAGCGCAGTTCGCGAACGACTTCGCCAAGACGCGCGGCCGGCCAGCGCGAGGCCGACGGCGAAGCATCGAGTGCCATGCGCTGCGTTGCCGCATGGCCTCGTTTTTCGAGCGCCAGCAGCAGATCGAGCTGCCAGGCCAGCAGCACCATCAGCACCGGATCCTCGACGCTGAGTTCGCGTACATCGCGCAACCGGTTCGCCACCTTGCGGCCCAGCGGTCCCCAGCCCTGCATCAGCGCGCCGCCGAGCGTTCCACCCAATGCGGCGCCGGCGCCGAGCGACAGGCCGCCGAGTGCGACATCCGCCATCACGCCCAGCGCGGCACCGACAGCAGCGCCTTGCCCGAGGCGGACGCCCGCATCCTTCATCGCTTCGGGACTGAAGAAATCCATCGACCACCGGCCCTCCAGCGCAGGCAAGGGCGCCTCGCTGGCATCGTCTTCGCGAAATCCATAGAGCGCCAGGAGATCGGAGGCACAGCGTTGCGCCTTGGTGGAGATGGCCTGGCGGAGCGCGGCGACCGCCGGCTCGCGGCGTGCCGGATCGGCAAAGTCGCTCGCCGCGACGGTGCGGCGGGTCGCCGCCGCATCGACCAGCAATTCAGCGATGCGGGCAGAAGCGCTTTGGCGGCGCTCGGCGACTTCGCCGTCGAGGAACGCGGCGATCCCGTCGAGGTCGGCGCGGCGCTCGCGCAGCAACGTGACCAAGTCCTGATAAAGATCGCGCTCGGCGCCGACGAAAGGCGCGGCGGCGTCGAAGCGCACCACCGCATGCAGGCCATAGGCCGCCAGCAGCGCGCGCCACTCGTCCTCGCGGCTGCGCGCATCCCGCACGAAGTTGAGCACCGGCAAGACCGGCCGCGCACAGGAGCCGATCAGCTCGATCTCGTCGCGAAATTTCGGCAACACCGGTTCGCGCGCGTCGATCACAAGGAAGGCCGCGTCGACGTCCAGCAAGGTCCGCAACACCTTGGCCTCCTGTTCGAAGCTGCCGTGCGCTTCCGGGCCTTCGAGAAAGCGGCGAATGCGGTCGGGCGGCGTCGAAGCCTGATCGATTCGCGCGATGTGTTCCCGGAGACTGACCGCGTCTTCCAGCCCCGGCGTATCGAAAAAACGCACGGCGGCATGGCCTTCGATCAGCAGATCGACGCGCTCGACATGGCGCGTCGTGCCGGGACGCTGCGAAACCTCGCCGAAATCGACGCGGCGCGTGAGCGTGCGCAGCAGCGACGTCTTTCCCGCGTTGGTGTGACCGACGACGGCGATGCGGATCGGATTCATCGGCGCCAGCCTTCGACCGCATCGACGAGGCGGTCATGCGCGGTGATCGGGGTCAGCCGCGTGTCGGCGAGCCAGCGCTGCCAGCGGTCGCGCGCGGCACTGTCGTCGGAGGCATCGTCGTCCGAGGCCTTTTCGTCGCCGAGCAGCCACAGCTGGCAGGCGCCGCAATGCAGGAGCAATTCGCGCAGCAATCTTTCGATGCCCCGGTCAGGGCTCGATGCGGCCCGGCAGGCGATCAGCAGCAAGCGCGGACGGAGGCGGGCGGTCGCGTCGAGCAATTCACGCCGGCTACCGGCGCTGCCGTCGATGTCGAGCAGCGTCGGTTCGGCGCCGGGCGGCACGGTGTCTATCCAGGCCAGGAGTTCGGGCGATGGCCATGCATGACCGGGCGCGAGCTCGAAGGCAGCGACGATCGACGCATCGCCGAACGGACCGGTCGGGCGCGGCGCGTCGTTGACGCGCGCATCCGTCGGCACGGCGCCGTCCGGATCGACGATCTCCGTCGGCGCCATGGCGTCGAAGCGCGACAGCAGTTTTTTGTAATACGGCAGCGACAGATCGGGCGTCAGCCGGCTTTTTCGCGCTTTCCAGACTGCAATGCATGCGACCAGCGCCACCACCCGCGGGAGCAGGCCGTAGACCGCGATGCAGCCGGTCAGCCATAGCGCCCAGGTTCGCTGCATCTGCGGCGCGTCGACGGCGGCGGCACCCGTGGACATGACAGCCGCTGCATCGGGCACCGGAAAGCCGAACCATGCGGGCACGCGGCCCAGCGCCTGCACGACGTCGACAAAGAATTGCGGATCCAGAATCGTCGTTTCCCAACCCAGCGTGTAGCGGTGAAACGCCAGCGCGAACAGCACCGCGCCGAGCACGACGACGAAGGACAGCGTCCAGATGGCGTGGCTCGCGATGCCGAACGCCCACGGCAGCAGCTGTGCCTGTGTCAGCAGGCGCGTCGCGGCGCGCAGCAAGATAGGCGCCTGACCATGCTTGCCGCCGGCGACGCGTGCCGTCAGTGTCATCCAGAGCCAGCCGAGCGACACGCGCGGCACTTTCTGCAGCCCTGACGGCAGCATCAGACCGATGAGCCAGAGCGCCATCATCAAGGCATGAACGCCGAGCAGGCTCAGGAGCGCAGCCATGACGTTGATCCGCCGTTCCGCATTTCCTGTGACGCTGCCGGCCAGCGCCAGGCCGGCAATGACGATCGCCATGACGATGGCTGCGCCGACCCACGGCGACCCGCTGCGTGCGTGGGAGAGATCCGTCTGCAAGCCGATGCGCCGGCCCAGAACCGCGGCGCGCTGCGAAATCCGGTCGGTGCGGTCCGACTGCGCGGCTGCGGAGCGCATGGCAGCGGCATCGTCGAGCGGGCCGTTTTCCTCGATCAGCCGGATGGATTCGGTGATCACCGCATCGGGGAGGGCGGACGGAAAGGAAGAAGGTTTCAAGGGTGAAATTATGCCAACTGTCAAACAGCGCGCACCAACGACAACGGGGCCGCAATTGCGGCCCCGTGGCGGGATTGAATCCGACGCTTCGCGTGCGCCAGTCGTTGGATCAGCGCAGGCCGAAGAACGAAAGCACTGCGACCACGACGACGACCAGACCGACGATATAGATGATGGAATTCACGCGTAGCTCCTCTTGTGTTGACGATTACGCAACATTGCTCGCATCACGCGAATGACCCTGTCGGCGACTGGCGGCGTGTGCTGTAGGACTCGCCTCGTTTTCCCGGTTTTCCGGGTTTGTCAAACCTCGCCCAGAAAACCCCCGCTCTGGTGGGCCCAAAGACGCGCGTAGAGCCCGTTCTGCGCCATCAGCGTCTTGTGGTCGCCTTCTTCGACGATGCGGCCTTCGTCCAGCACGATCAGCCGGTCCATCGCGGCGATGGTCGACAGCCGATGCGCGATGGCGATCACGGTCTTGCCTTCCATCAGCCGGTAAAGGCTGGCCTGGATCGCGGATTCGACCTCCGAATCGAGCGCGCTGGTCGCCTCGTCGAGCAGCAGGATCGGCGCATCCTTGAGCATCACCCGCGCGATGGCGATGCGCTGACGCTGACCGCCGGACAGCTTCACGCCGCGCTCGCCGACATGCGCCTCGAAGCCGTGCCGGCCCTTCGCGTCGCTGAGCGTGCGGATGAAGCCCGAGGCCTCCGCCCGCTCGGCGGCGGCGAGCACCGCGGCTTCGTCGGCATCGGGGCGACCGTAGCTGATGTTGTCGGCGACCGAGCGATGCATCAGCGAGGTGTCCTGCGTGACCATGCCGATGTGCTTGCGCAGCGAATCCTGCGTGACGCTGGCAATGTCCTGTCCATCGATCAGGATCTGGCCGCTTTCCAGGTCGTGGAAGCGCAGCAGCAGGTTGACCATCGTCGACTTGCCGGCACCCGAGCGTCCGACCAGGCCGATCTTCTCGCCCGGACGGACCGTGAAATCGAGATCGTCGATCACGCGGCGGCCGTCCTTGCCGTAGTTGAAGCTCGCGTGCGAAAAGCGCACTTCGCCATGCGGCACCTGCAGCGCCTTGGCGCCCGGCGCATCGACCACCGTGCGCGGCATCGACAGCGTCTTCATGCCGTCCTGCACCGTGCCGACGTTCTCGAACAGGCTCGTCATTTCCCACATGATCCAGTGCGACATGCCCTGCAGCCGCAGCGCCATCGCCGTCGCCGCAGCCACGGCGCCCACGCCGACCGAGCCCTGGGACCAGAGCCACAGCGACATGCCCGCCATGCCGGCCGTGAGGCCCATGCTCAGCGTGTGATTCACGATCTCGAACGCGCTGACCAGCCGCATCTGCGCGTGGCCGGTGGCCTGGAATTCCTTCATGGCATCGCGCGCAAAGCCGGCTTCGCGCTGCGTGTGCGAGAACAGCTTGACGGTCGCGATGTTGGTGTAGGCGTCGGTGATCCGTCCGGTCATGAGCGAGCGCGCGTCGGCCTGCGATTTGCCGACCTTGCCGAGCTTCGGCACGAAGAAGATCAGCGCACATATATAGAGCAGCAGCCAGACCGCGAACGGAATCATGAGCCGGGTGTCGAGCACCGCAGCCAGCACGATCATGGTCGAGATGTAGATGCCCATCGCGACCATGACGTCGGCCAGCACGAAAACGGTGTCGCGCACGGCCAGCGCGGTCTGCATCACCTTGGCGGTGATGCGGCCCGCGAATTCGTCCTGGTAGAACGCCATGCTCTGGCCGAGCATCAGGCGGTGAAAGTTCCAGCGCAGGCGCATCGGGAGGTTGATGGCCAGCGTCTGGTGCTTGACGATGGTCTGAAGCGCCACCACCGCGATGCTGGCGATCAAAGCGACGCCCAGCCAGATCAGCGTGGTGCCGCGGTCCTGCCAGAGCTGCGACGGAACCTGGCCGCCGAGCCAGTCGACGATGCGCCCGAGCATGGCGAAGAGCAACGCCTCGAAGACGGACATCGCCACCGTGAGCAGCGCCATCGCTGCGATGGCGCCGCGGAGCCCGCGCGTGCAGGACCAGACGAAGGAAACGAACCCGGAGGGCGGCGGTGTCGGCTCGGCAACCGGGTACGGATGAAGCAATCTCTCGAAGAAGCGGAACAAGACAGGTAATCTCCCAAACAGGGCGAGACTGTACCGGTCGGGGGCCAACCCGTTCCGTCTAAGGCCGAAGCAGGCCGAAACAGGCCGAAACAGGCCGCGGAGGTTCAGCGGCGGACCTGAAGCGCTCCGGGATTCACGATGTTCGTCGGATTGCCGCGAATGAAGCTCACGACGTTGTCGAACGCCTGGCCGAAATACGATTCGTAGCTTTCTTGCTCGACATAGCCGATGTGCGGCGTGCAGATGCAGTTTTCGAGGCGCAGCAGGGCGTGGCCCTGGAGCGGCGGCTCGCTCTCGAACACGTCGATCGCCGCCATGCCCGGCTTGCCGCGATTCAGCGCGGCGAGCAAGGCGTCGGGCTCGACCAGCTCGGCCCGCGACGTGTTGACGAAAAGCGCCATCGGCTTCATGCGGGAGAGATCTTCCAGCGTCACGATGCCACGCGTTTCTTCGTTCAGCCGCAGATGGACTGTGATCACGTCGGACGCCTGGAAAAAAGCCTCGCGGCTCGGCGCCACCTGGAAGCCGTCGGAGCGTGCCTGTTCGCGGCTGCCTTCGCGGCCCCAGATCACGACCTGCATGCCGAAAGCCTGTCCGTAGCGCGCCACCAGTTGTCCGATGCGTCCGTAACCCCAGATGCCCAGCGTCTTGCCTTTCAAGACGGTTCCGAGTCCGAAGTTGGGCGGCATCGAAGCGGACTTGAGGCCCGACTGCTGCCAGGCGCCATGTTTGAGGTTGCTGATGTACTGCGGCAGCCTGCGCATCGCCGCCATGATCAGCGCCCAGGTGAGCTCAGCCGGTGCGAGCGGCGAACCGCTGCCCTCCGCCACGGCCACGCCGTGTTCGCTGCAGGCCGTCACGTCGATGTGGCCCGCAACGCGGCCGGTTTGCGAAATCAGCTTGAGGCGGGGCAGCTTTTCGATCAGCTGCCGCGAGATCTGCGTTCTTTCGCGGATCAGCACGATCACGTCGGCATCTCTAAGCCGGACGGAAAGCTGGCCGATGCCCTTGACGGTGTTGGTGTACACCTTCGCCGCGTAGGCATCGAGCCTGGAAGCACAGCGCAGCTTGCGCACTGCGTCCTGGTAGTCGTCGAGAATCACAATGTTCATGGCGTCCCATTGTGCCTTCTCCCGCTTCTTCACTGCCCCGAAAGCTCAGTGCAGAACGCGCGCTCCGTGAGAGATCTCGGCAGCTTCGAGCGCGGCAAGCCGGTCGAGTTCGGCGCACACGTCGACGAGCCGCCCGGAAAGGATCACGCGTCCGGTCCTCCGCAACGTCTGGCCGGCCTGGTGCGCGTCGACGGTCCGCACCACGCGCAACGGACGCGCAGCGGGTCGGCCTGCAGCCGCAGCGACCGTCGGCGCGTCCGATGGATGCGTCTCCGCGTCAGCGTTGCCGGACGCGTTCCGCGCCGTGCAGGCCGGACGAACCGCGACGTAGCGCAAACCCGCCGAGCGGTCGGTCGGACCGGCGTCCTTCTTCGGCATCCAGCGGCAGGCCAAAGACTGCAACGGTGCGAGCAGGTCCACGAAAGTAAGCAAAGCGATTCCCATGCGATCTCCAAATCAGAGGTTGAACACAGGCAGGATTGCAGTCACAGAAGCTGGGAGAGGGTGATGGCCACTCGCCATACGCCCGCCACCTCTCACAGCGAATTCGCTCAGGTCACATCAGCATCGTGTTGCGGATGAGGCCGACGGCCAGGCCCTCGATCTCGAACGGCTCGCCCGGCTGGACGACGATGGTCGGATAGTCGGGGTTCTCGGCATGGAGCTCGATCACCTCGTCGTTGCGCTGAAGACGCTTCACGGTGACCTCGTCGCCGAGACGTGCGACGACGATCTGGCCGTTGCGCGCATCCTTGGTGGACTGCACGGCCAGCAGGTCGCCGTCCATGATGCCGATGTCGCGCATCGACATGCCGCGCACCTTGAGAAGGTAGTCCGGCTGATGCTGGAACAGCGTGTTCTCCAGGTAATAGGTCTGCTCGACATGTTCCTGCGCCAGGATGGGCGAGCCGGCTGCCACACGGCCGACCAGCGGCAGGGCCAGCTGGGACATTCCGGGCAAGGAAAGCGAAAACTGGTTGTTGCGGGATTCGTTGAGCGAACGGAGCGCGTCGCCTTTGAGGCGAATGCCGCGCGACGTGCCGCTCACGAGCTCGATCACGCCCTTGCGTGCCAGGGCCTGAAGATGTTCTTCCGCGGCATTGGCGGACTTGAAACCGAGCTCGGCCGCGATTTCGGCGCGCGTGGGCGGCGCACCGGTGCGGGCGATGGTGCTGCGGATGAGATCGAGAATCTGCTGCTGACGGGCTGTAAGCTTGACGGCGAACTGCATGGGAACTCCTTGCGCTACTGTCTGGATATCCAGTACCTGTATTTTTAACCAGTTTTCTGGAGTTTGCAAGCAATGGACAACAAAAGTGTGCGTGGACGGCGCGTCGTCGTCATCGGCACCGGCGGCACGATTGCCGGACGCGCGACCAGCGCGCTCGACAACATCGGGTACAGCGCGGCGGAAGTCGGCGTGGCCGAACTGGTTCAGGACCTCGCGCCCGACGGAGTCACGCTCCTGACCGAGCAGGTCGCGCAGCTCGATAGCAAGGACATGGACTTCGGCGTCTGGCAGTCGCTCGCCGAACGCTGTTCGGAATGGCTCGCGCTGCCCGACATCGATGGCATCGTCATCACGCACGGCACCGACACGCTCGAAGAGACCGCGTATTTCCTTCAATCGGTGCTCGCGCCGGAAAAGCCGGTGGTGCTGACCTGCGCGATGCGTCCGGCGACCGCGCTGGCGCCCGACGGCCCGCAGAACGTGCGCGATGCCGTCTGTCTCGCCAGCGGGAACGCCGATTCAGCGGCGCGCGGCGTGTTGATCGTTTGCGCCGGGCGGGTGCACGGCGCGTTCGACGTGCAGAAGGTGCACACCTATCGGCTGGACGCCTTCGATTCCGGCGATGCCGGGCCGATCGGTCATATTGAGGAGGGCATGTTGCGTCGCGTACGCGAGTGGCCCGCGGGTGACCGAGCGAGCGCGGACCGGGTGCTCGAGCGTGTCCGCGCGCTGCCGTCCGATCGCTGGCCTCGCGTGGAGATCGTCACCAGCCATGCCGGCGCCAGCGGTCGCGTGATCGACGCACTATGCGCAAGCACGGCAGCCGGCGATGCGCTCGATGGACTGGTCATCGCCGCCACCGGCAACGGCAGCATCCATCGCAGCGTGGAAGCCGCGGCCTTGCGCGCGCAGGAGGCGGGCGTTGCAGTGGTTCGGGCGACGAAATGTGTCGAGGGACGGATCCTGCCGGTCGTCAACGCCACGTTGCGCGATGCCGGAAAGCTCACGCCTGTGAAGGCGCGAATCTCGCTGATGCTGGAATTGATGACCAGGAGCGCGGCACCGACGCCGCGTTGAACGCAGGATCAGGCGCTGAGCGCTTCGAGAGCCCGCTTCGTGATCTCGTCGACCGAGCCCACGCCGCTGATGGCGCGGTACTTCGGCGCGGCGTCGGGTTCGGTCTTGGCCCAGGCAGCGTAATAGTCGACCAGCGGACGCGTCTGCTGGCTGTAGACGTCGAGCCGCTTGCGCACGGTTTCTTCCTTGTCGTCGTCGCGCTGCACCAGCGCTTCGCCGGTCAGGTCGTCGACGCCTTCGGCTTTCGGCGGATTGAAGGTCACGTGGTAGATCCGGCCCGAGGCCGGGTGCGAACGGCGACCGCTCATGCGCTCGATGATGTCGCTGAAAGGCACGTCGATTTCGAGCACGTAATCGAGCTTGACACCGGCCGTACGCAGCGCGTCGGCCTGCGGCAGCGTGCGCGGGAAACCGTCGAAAAGGAATCCGCTGGCGCAGTCGGGCAGCGCGATGCGCTCCTTGACGAGATTGATGATGAGATCGTCGCTCACCAGCGCGCCGGAAGCCATCACGGCTTCCGCCTCGCGGCCGAGCGGTGTTCCCGCCTTGACCGCAGCGCGAAGCATGTCGCCGGTCGAGATCTGTGGGATGGAAAACTTGCGGCAGATGAACGCCGCTTGCGTGCCTTTACCTGCCCCGGGGGCGCCCAACAAAATCAGTCTCATGGTGTCCTCGCACGTTTCTTGAATTTTTTGTCACGCCTTGGGGGCAATGCGCCGGGCGGAATTGCATCGAGGATAGCATGCGGTTCTGTGCGAAATTCCGCTTACGGAACGTCCAGCGTCAGGCGCGGGACAGCAATTCGCGAACCCTCGCCAGGTCTTCCGGCGTGTCGATGCCGGGACCGGGACGCAGCGGACTCACATGCACTGCGATCCGATGTCCGTGCCAGAGCGCGCGCAGTTGCTCCAGCGCCTCGGTGCTTTCGATCGGCGCCGGCGGAAGCGACGGAAATTTGCGCACGAAACCGGCGCGGTAGCCGTAGATGCGGTTATGGCGCAGCGCCTCGGGCGATGCCGGTGGCGGGCGCAGTCCGTCGCTTGCAACCCCGCCGTCGCGCCACCAGGGAATCGGCGCACGGCTGAAGTACATCGCGTTGCCGCGCGCGTCGAGCACCGCTTTCACGACGTTCGGATTCGCATAGTCTTCCGGCGAATCGATGGCGTGGGCCGCCGTGCTCATGGCGGCGTCGTCGTGCGTGGCGAGCATGGCGGCGACGGCGTCGATCAGCGCAGGATCGATCAGCGGTTCGTCGCCCTGGACGTTGACGACGATCGTTGCGTCGTCGAGCCCGAGCAGCGTGCAGGCCTCGGCCAGGCGGTCGCTGCCGCTGGCATGGTCGGTGCGGGTCAGCAGCGCCTCGACGCCGTGTGCGCTGCAGGCGTCGACGATGCGCGCATCGTCCGCAGCCACCACCACCCGCGAGGCGCTCGATTCACTGGCACGCCGCGCCACGCGCACGATCATCGGCAAGCCGGCGATATCGGCCAGCGGTTTGTCGGGAAGGCGTGTGGAGGCGAGCCGGGCGGGAATCAGGACGACAAACGGCGCGGGCGTCGGCACGACAGCAGTCATTCAGATGCCGAGTTCTTCGTCGGAAAGTACGCGGGCCTCGTTCTCGAGCAGCACCGGGATGCCGTCGCGCACCGGATAGGCCAGGCGCGCGCTGCGCGAAGCCAGTTCCTGTTTTTCGACGTTCCAGGTGAGCGGGCCCTTGGTGACGGGGCAGACGAGCAATTCAAGCAGCTTGGAGTCCATCGAGCGATGATAACTTTGCATCAAGCGCCTCGAAAAAGCGCGGCTCCGGCTCGAACAGCAACGGTATCGCCAGCGCCTCTGGTGCGAACCGCCAAAGCTTGACCGCATCTTTTTCTGTGCAAAGCACCAGCGGCGCGACCCCACCGACAGTCGGCAACGCCTGCCAGTCGCTGAAATCGTGGTGATCGGGCAGCGCGATGGTTCGCGTGAGCCGCAGTCCGCGACATCGCAGCATCGAGAAGAAAGCTTCAGGTCGGGCGATCGCTGCGACGGCGACCAGCGGCATGTTGCCCACGGCGCCAGTATTCGATTCATCAAGTTCGTCCAGTTCGTCCAGCGCGATACGCCGGCCGTCGCTGCGCAGCGCGTAATCGGCCAGCGCGCGGTTCGCCTTGAATCCGCCGTCGAATGCCGCACGGGCGCCGGTGTGCAGCACCAGATCGCAGTCGCGCGGCCAGGGCTCGCGCAGCATGCCGGCCGGCAGCAACCAGCCGTTGCCGATCCCGCGTTCGTCGAAAACGCAGATTTCCACATCGCGCTGCATCGCCAGATGCTGCAATCCGTCGTCGCTGACGATCACTTGCACGTCGGGATGGCGCGCCAGCAATGCGCGTGCGGCTTCGATCCGTTTGCTCGCGACGAACACCGGAACGCCGGTCGCGTACCTCACCAGCGCCGGTTCGTCGCCGACATCGCGCGGATCGCTCTGCGCCAGCACCTCGCGACAGTCGCCGGTGCGCCGACCGTAGCCGCGCGAAACCACGCCGACCGCCAATCCGCGCGCCTGCAGGTGACGCACGATGGCGATCACCACCGGCGTCTTTCCGGCGCCGCCCGCGATCACGTTGCCGACCACGACGACCGGAACCGGCACGCGGCCGCTCTTCAACCATCCGTTGGCATAGAGCCGGCGGCGGACGGCGGTCAAGGCGCGATAGAACTGCGAAAGCGGCCAGAGCAATCGCGCCGTCGTTCCGCGATGCAGCCATGCATCTGGCAAGCCGGAAAGAGCCAAAGCTAGCGCCGCGGTGACGGGTTGGCCGTCGATTGCGTCGCGAAGGTGATCTGCGACAGCCCGGCGCGGCGCGCGGCCTCCATGACGGTGATGACCGACTGGTGCGTGCTGTTGGCGTCGGCGCTGATGATCACCACGCTGTCCTTGCCGTCGACCGCGGCGCCGAGCGCGGCGGCCACGGCATCGACGCTGCGCTCCGTCACCAGGGCCTTGTTCACCACGTAGCGGCCGTCGGAAGAAATCGAAACGATCACTTCCTTGGGATGGTCGCGCTGCACATCCACATCGGCGACCGGCAGGCGCAGCTGCATCTCGGTGAACTTGCTGTAGGTGGTCGACAGCATCAGGAAGATCAGCACGACCAGCAACACGTCGATGAACGGGATCAGGTTGATCTCCGGTTCGTCGCGCGAACCGCGCCGGAAGGACATGCGCCCGCGCTTCATGGTTGGGAGGCGCTCATTTCCGGAGCGCGTTCAGGTGACGGGCGAAGCGCTCGCCGGCCAACTCGAGGTTGAGCAGGTATTCGTCGACCCGGGTGCGGAAATAGCGCCAGAAGATCAGCGTCGGGATCGCGACGATCAGGCCGAACGCCGTGTTGTAGAGCGCGATCGAGATGCCGTGGGCCAGCTGCGCCGGGTTGCCGGCGCCGGGCGCGCCACCGGTCAGTGCCTGGGATCCGAAGATTTCGATCATTCCGATGACGGTGCCCAGAAGGCCGAGAAGCGGCGCCGCGGAGGCGATGGTCGCCAGCGCGGGCAGCCAGCGCTCCAGGCGATGCGCCACCTCGCGGCCGGCGCCTTCCATGGCGGCGTGCAGGTCTTCGTCGCTGCAGCGCGGATCGGCATTCAGCGCCCGGAAGCCGGAAGCCAGCACTTCGCCGAGCGCGGAGTTGTGGCCCAGCTTGGTGACCACGTCGGCGCCGGGAATGGCCGTGCGCGAGACGGCGATCGCCTCTCCGAGCAGCTTCGGCGGCAGGACGCGATCCGTCCTGAGACTCACGAAGCGCTCGATGACCAGTGCCATTGCCAGCACCGAACATGCAAGCAACGGCCATATCGGCCAACCCGCTGCAACTATGATTGAAAACACGAAACCTCCCGCCTTGGACCGCTGAGCGAGGCGATTATCACCGAGGCGTGTGACCGGTCCGGCGAACGCGCAGAGACGCACAGAATCTGTGGATAACTTTGTGAGTAACTACGTTGGGAAGTCGTCCAAACCCGCATGGGCCGTGCCCTGCAACAGTTCGATTGAATTTTGAGCAGCTATTTATTCAATGAAATCAACGGGTTACACGGTAACTCGGGCGTCGAGGGCCTGTTGAACATGCACCAAAGGCATGCACCACGCGCCTGTGGAAGAGTTTGCTACCACAACCTGCGCGAAGCGCAATCCGCATGAGCGCGCGCCCGCCGGTTTCCGCTTCGGGCATGCGCGTCTGGGATGTCGGCGCGCTTTGCCACGCGGTGGCCGAAACGCTCGATGCGCGCTTCAATCCGGTGTCGGTCCGGGGCGAGATTTCTGGCTTTTCGCGCGCCGCCAGCGGCCACTGCTACTTCGCGCTGAAAGACGGGAGCGGCCAGTTGCGCTGTGCGATGTTCCGGCGCGCGGCCAGCATGCTGGAATTCGTGCCGCGCGAGGGCGATCAGGTCGAGGTACGCGGTCGACTGGCGGTGTACGAGCCGCGGGGCGATCTTCAACTGGTCGTTGAAAGCCTGTCGCGCGCGGGGCAGGGCGCGCTTTTCGAGCAATTCCTGCAGCGCAAGGCAAGGCTGGAGGCCGAAGGGCTTTTCGATCCGGCACGCAAACGCGCGCTGCCGGTGATGCCTCGCACCATCGGCGTCGTGACGTCGCTCGGCGCGGCCGCTCTGCACGACGTCGCGACGGCCTTGCAGCGCCGCGTTCCGCATCTGTCGGTGGTGCTGGCGCCGGCTGCGGTGCAGGGTGCGAACGCGCCAGCGGAACTGGTCCGCGCGCTCGAATCGCTCTACGCGCTGCAACCGGCCGTTGACGCCATCCTGCTCGTGCGCGGCGGCGGGTCGATCGAGGATCTCTGGGCTTTCAACGACGAGACGCTGGCGCGCACCATCGCGCGCAGTCCGGTGCCGATGGTCAGCGGCGTCGGACATGAGACGGATTTCACGATCGCCGATTTCGTCGCCGATCTGCGCGCGCCGACACCGACTGCGGCAGCGGAGCTGATCGCTGCACCGCGCGACGTCTGGCTGAATGCGCTGTCGCAGCTGGAAGACCAGCTGACCGACGCCATCGGCAGCCGGCTCGATACGCTTTCGCAGCGGCTCGACCTGGCTGCCGGGCGGCTCGGTCGCCCTTCGAATGCGGTGGCGCGACAGCGGTTGTCGCTCGCGCACGAGGCGCAGCGGCTGCGCTACGCCATCGCGTCGCAAAAGGAGCGGTTGGCGACGCGCCAGCGCACGGCCGAGGCGGCGCTTCTGCCGGCGCTGGCCGGCTACGTCCGCCAACGCGGCGAACGGCTGGATCGGCATGCGGCGCACCTGCGCCTGCTCGATCCCGCGCTGGTGCTGCAGCGCGGTTATGCGTGGCTGACCGACGCGCAGGGCCGCGCGGTCACCAGCGCGCAGCAGGCCGCGCCGGGCGATGCGATGTCGGCGCAGCTCGCGGACGGCTCGATTCCAATGACCGTTTCGGGCTCACCGACACGGCGTCTGCCGACGCGAGTCAAGTAATTACTTCCTAGAATCATTGTTTCCCGCAACCAACCACGAGCATAAAAAATGGAACACGTACTTCCTCCTCTCCCGTACCCGATGGACGCACTGGCCCCTGAATATTCGAAGGAAACTCTCGAATACCACTACGGCAAGCACCACAACGCGTATGTCGTGAACCTGAACAACCTGCAAAAGGGCACCGAGTTCGAAAGCATGTCGCTCGAGGACATCATCAAGAAGTCCAGCGGCGGCATCTACAACAATTCGGCGCAGATCTGGAACCACACGTTCTTCTGGAACTGCATGAAGCCACAGGGCGGCGGCGCACCTTCGGGCGCGCTGGCTGCGGCCATCGATGCCAAGTGGGGATCGCTGGATGCTTTCAAGGAAGCCTTCACGAAGTCGGCCGTGGGCAACTTCGGTTCGGGCTGGACCTGGCTGGTGAAGAAGGCCGACGGTTCGGTCGACATCGTCAACACCGGCGCCGCCGGCACGCCGCTCACCACCGGCGACACCGCGCTGCTGACGGTCGACGTCTGGGAACACGCCTACTACATCGACTACCGCAACCTGCGCCCGAAGTTCGTCGAGACCTTCCTCGCGAAGCTCGTGAACTGGGAATTCGCCGAGAAGAACTTCGGCTGATCGCCGAAACGATCGAATCCAACGATCAATGAAAAACCGACCCGCGGGTCGGTTTTTTCATGGGCGCTGCGTCTTGAAAGGCGCGCCAGCGAGCTTCGCGCCCTTGTGGATGTTCTTCTTTGCGAACCAGCCCTGGTTCATCTCCAGGACGAAGCGCACCGGCTCGTCGGAACAGTGCGAATCGAGCGTCTGCGGCTGCATGTCGGCCAGGTTCACGATGCGGCCGTCATCGGCCACGAAGGCGGCGGTCAGCGGCAGAAGCGTGTTCTTCATCCAGAAACACTGGGTGCGCGGCTGGTCGAAGACGAACAGCATGCCTTCTGCCTGCGGCATTTCCTTGCGGTTCATCAGGCCGATCTCCTGCTGCTGCGAGGTGAGGGCGACCTGCGCGTCGATCTGGTACATGCCGGCCGACAACTTGACGCGCTGCAGGTTCATCTGCGCCTCCTGCGCCGAGGCGCCGGTGACCATCGCGAGGGAGATGGCGAAGGGGATTGCGAAAAGTGTTGCGAATCGCTTGAACATGGAAACGGCTTTCGAAGGAAGTGAGGAATATGAACGATTCGAGCCACCGGATTATTGCGGTCTAAAATTCCGAGGCTATTCAGCGGCCGAAGGTTCCTTTCAGCCATCCATGTCATCCGGAGTCCGTTCATTCATGTCCAGCTATCAGCACATCAAGGTCCCGACCGAAGGCCAGAAGATCTCGGTCAATTCCGACAATTCGCTCAATGTGCCCGATCAGCCGATCATCCCGTTCATCGAAGGTGACGGCACCGGCGCCGACATCACGCCCGTGATGATCAAGGTGGTGGACGCAGCCGTGGCCAAGGCCTATGACGGCAAGAAGAAGATTGCATGGATGGAGGTCTATGCCGGCGAGAAGTCGACCAAGATCTACGGCCCGGACGTCTGGCTGCCGGAAGAAACCCTCGAAGCCGTGCGCGACTACGTCGTGTCGATCAAGGGCCCGCTGACCACCCCGGTCGGCGGCGGCATCCGATCGCTCAACGTCGCCCTGCGCCAGCAGCTCGACCTGTATGTCTGCCTGCGACCGATCCAGTACTTCAAGGGCGTGCCTTCGCCATTGAAGGAGCCCGAGAAGACCAACATGGTCATCTTCCGCGAGAACTCGGAAGACATCTACGCCGGCATCGAATTCGAAGCCGGAAGCGACAAGGCCAAGAAGCTCATCAAGTTCCTTCAGGACGAGATGGGCGTCAACAAGATCCGTTTCCCGAACACGTCGGGCATCGGCATCAAACCCGTGTCGCGCGAAGGCACCGAGCGCCTGGTCCGCAAGGCGATCCAGTACGCGATCGACAACGACAAGCCCAGCGTGACCATCGTGCACAAGGGCAACATCATGAAGTTCACCGAAGGCGGCTTCCGTGACTGGTCTTACGGCCTCGCAGCCAAGGAATTCGGCGCCGAGCTGATCGACGGCGGCCCGTGGATGAAGTTCAAGAACCCGAAGACGGGCAAGGAAATCACAATCAAGGACAGCATCGCGGACGCGTTTCTGCAGCAAATCTTGCTGCGTCCGGTCGAATATTCGGTCGTCGCGACGCTGAACCTGAACGGCGACTACGTGTCCGACGCCCTGGCAGCACAGGTCGGCGGCATCGGCATTGCCCCGGGCGCGAACCTGAGCGACACCGTCGCCATGTTCGAAGCCACCCACGGCACCGCACCGAAGTACGCCGGCAAGGACTACGTGAACCCGGGATCCGAAATCCTCTCTGCCGAAATGATGCTGCGCCACATGGGCTGGACCGAAGCGGCCGATTTGATCATCAGCTCGATCAAGAAATCGATCGCCAGCAAGAAGGTCACGTACGACTTCGCGCGCCTGATGGACGGCGCGACGCAGGTGAGCTGCTCCGGTTTCGGTCAGGTGATGATCGACAACATGTAATTCCAGCAATGACGATCAGGCGACTTCGATGTCGTCTAGCGGTTGAGGATCAAACCCCCGGTTCCGGCAACGGCATCGGGGGTTTTCTAATTCACCGATCCCGTCGCGCTTCGATCCACACCACCAGCACCAACCCCGCCAGCACGAACGCCAGCCCCACGAAGGCCATCGCTGTCGGCTGTTCGCGCAGCACCAGTACCGCCAGTGCGAACGCAGTCACCGGCTCCGCGAGCGCGAGCGTGACGCCGGTCGCGCCGGAGATTCGCTGCAGCGCATAGCTGAACAGCAGATAGGCGATGCCGGTCGAAACGAGTCCGAGGTAGATCACGACGATCCAGCCGGGCAGGGCGGACGTGAACGGTCCCGACACGAAAAGCGCCACCGGCACCGCGACGACTGCGGCCACCGCGAACACCCAGAGCGTCACCGTCGGCGGAGGTGCCTCGCTGACGAGGCGCTGGCTCAGCAGCGTGTAGCAGGCGTACGAAAGTCCGGCGGCCAGGCACAGCGCGATACCGAGAATGTCGATTCCCGGCCCCGCGCCACCGGCGTTCGAGGCCGGCATGACCATGAGACAGCCGCCCGTCACGGCCAGGATGGTTCCCAGCCACCACGCACGCGTGGGCGTCTGGCGGAAGAAAAGCGTTTGCAGCGCACCGGCCCAGATCGGACCG
>JAQGMX010000255.1 GCA_028292145.1 Variovorax sp. | reverse complement strand
TCGGTCAGCGGGATGAAGCCGATCTTGACTTCTTCTTTCTCAGGCTTGTCGGAGCCCTGGGCGTAGACCGCGGCGCGCAGCGCGGGGTCGATGGTCAGCGCGCCGACGGCGGCGGCTTGCAGCACCTTTCGGCGGCTGAGCGTGGGTTTCAGTAGCAAATCGGACATGAGGCGGACTCCGGAAGAGGAAACGTGAAAAACAAAAAAGGCGTCCGCATCGCGCCGGGCTGCTCGAAAACGAGCCCTTGCGGATGCGGACGCCTTTGTCCGTTGCGGCCGGCGCCACCCGCCTTTGGATGCTGCCTGCCTGGTGACCTTCATCGGTCCATGCGGTGGAAGATGCAAACGGCGTGCCAGCTTTTCGCCCTGTTTTTCGCACGTTCGTTGTGCGCTGCACCAAAGGGGTTCGCTTCTCTCCGCGGCGTTCTGCTGCGTTCAGCTGCGTTCGTGCATGGGCAGGTAGTCCGCCATCGCCAGCACCGATTCGGCCACGTCGACTAGGCGCCGGTTCTGGTTCATCGCAGTCTGGCGCAGCATCTTGTGCGCGTCTTCCTCGCTGAGCTTGCGGTGCGCCATCAGCAGTCCCTTGGCGCGCTCGACCAGCTTGCGTTCGTTGAGCGCGCCGCGCACGGTGTCGAGCTCGTCGCTCATGGCCTGGAGGCGGCGCGACTGGTCCTGCACGAGCTCGAGGATGGCCCGCTCGAGTTGACGGCCGTACAGCGCGGTGTTCGACGCCGGCGGGGCCGGTGCCGCTTCGGATGAAGCCGAAGGCGCGGAATCGAAGAAGGCGGCGGCCGAAGGCGAGGGCGAGCGAGTTGCGATCTGGGTCAGCAGTTCGGAGTGCGCCGCCATTTCTTCGCGCACGCTGGCCGTCTTTTCGCTGCAAAGCTGGCGCAGATCGGCGGCCAGGCGCGTCTCGACCGTCTGCATGGCGTCGATGCGGCGGGTGCAGCAGTCGAACCACGGCGCGCTCAATTCGGGGTCGAGCGCTACGCCGGCCGGTGCGGCGCAGGCGATGCGGCGCATCCGCTCCAGTTCGGCGGTGTGCGCGGGCGGCAGGTTGGCCAGCCATTGCGCTTCGAGCGCCGGGCCGGAGAACTCGGAGAACACCTGGAAACAGCGCTCCTGGGATTCAATCAGATGCAGCCACTGCTCCTGGCGCGCGCTGTCGTTGCGGCCCGAGGTGAACGCCGCCGCGCCGCAGGCGCGCTCCTGGCCGGCGAATTCCTTGCCCTGCATGAAGTTGAACATCGCCACCAGCAGGCGCGAGATTTCCGGATCGGTGGCGCCGTCGGCGGCTTCGAAGACCACCGCGAGCAACCCGGCGATCAGCTTGACGAATGCGGCGGTGGCGTCCGCGACCGTGAGATTCAGCGTGCCGATGCGTCGACGCAGATCGGGCAGGGCGTCCAGCCCGGGAATGACCCAGGCGATGCGGCTGAAGAGGCGGGTGCCGTTGCCGAGGCGGCCGGGATCGGTTTCCAGCCGGTCGAAGCATTCGCGCACCCGTTCTTCGAGCTGGAGCGATTCGGCGATCTGTGCTTCCAGCTCGCCGACGAAGCGCTTTCCGCCGGATGCCAACACCACGTTGGAGATCCCGCGTTCCCGCTGGAGACCGTGCACGAGGCGACCGATCGCGCCGACCAGTTCGCTGGTGCGCGCCAGCTGGTCGAGTTCGTCTATTTCGCTTCGCAGTGCGGCGACAAGAAAGCTCAGTCCGGATTTCATCGTGAAGGACTTCCAGCAACATCCGTGCCCCATTCGGGGGCGGCACCTACACTCGGCGAATGCTGGTCCTCGGAATCGAATCATCTTGCGACGAAACGGGCGTCGCCCTCGTCGAAACTTCTTCAACGTCCGGCACGCTGCCGGTGTTGCTCTCCCACGCGCTGCACAGCCAGATTGCCATGCACCAGGCCTACGGCGGCGTGGTTCCCGAACTGGCCAGTCGCGACCACATCCGTCGCGTGCTGCCGCTGACGCAGAAAGTCTTCGACGACGCCGGCCGCGCGCTCGCCGATGTCGACGTGGTCGCGTACACGCGCGGGCCCGGCCTGGCGGGAGCGCTCCTGGTCGGCGCCGGCGTGGCCTGCGCGCTGGGCGCCGCGCTGGGCAAGCCGGTGCTCGGCGTGCACCACCTCGAAGGTCATCTGCTGTCGCCGTTCCTGAGCGTCGATGCACCGGAGTTTCCGTTCGTCGCGCTGCTGGTGTCCGGCGGACACACGCAGCTGATGCGCGTCGACGGCGTCGGGCGCTACGAAATTCTCGGCGAGACCATCGACGATGCAGCCGGCGAGGCCTTCGACAAGTCCGCCAAGCTGATGGGCCTGCCTTACCCCGGCGGTCCGTGGCTGGCGAAGCTGGCGGAAGAGGGCGATCCGACCGCTTTCAAGCTGCCGCGGCCCTTGCTGCACAGCGGCAACCTCGACTTTTCGTTCGCCGGACTGAAGACAGCCGTGCTCACGCAGGCGCGAAAGCTGGGCGACGACCTGGAAGCGCGAAAAGCCGATCTTGCGGCTTCGACCCAGGCGGCGATCGTCGAAGTGCTCTTGAAGAAATCGCTCGCCGCGCTGAACGAAACGGGGCTCGGGCGCCTCGTCGTCGCCGGCGGCGTCGGCGCGAACCGCAAGCTTCGCGAGCAACTCGATGCGGCCTGCGCGGCGCGCGGCGTGCGGGTGCACTATCCGGAGTTGCATCTGTGCACCGACAATGGCGCGATGATCGCCATGGCCGCGGCGATGCGGCTGCAATCGGGCATCCAGTCGGCGACCGACGTCTATGCCTTCGACGTCAAGCCGCGCTGGCCGCTGGACACGAT
>JAQGMX010000445.1 GCA_028292145.1 Variovorax sp. | reverse complement strand
AGCCACCATGCGCCGGCTGCTCCATCTCTCCGGTCGGCATCGCACGCCGTCCGTCGACCAAATGTTCGGGCTGGTGCTCGCATTCAATGCCGGTGCGGTGAATGCGGGCGGCGTGCTGGTCGTGCACATGTACACATCGCACATGACCGGGTTCGCGTCGCAGGTGGCGGACGGCACGGTGCTGGGCAATGCCGAGCTGCTGCTGGGCGCGGTCGGCGCGTTGCTGGCTTTCATGATCGGCGCCGCGACGGCCTCGGTGATCGTGCATTGGGGGCTGAAGCATCACCTGCGCAGCGCCTTCGCCATTCCGCTGATGCTGGAGGCTGCGCTGCTGCTGGTGTTCGGCCTGCTCGGCGCTGTCACGCTGACTTGGCCGACACTGTTCGCGGTGCCGCTCACGGTGCTGCTGCTGTCCTTCATCATGGGGCTGCAGAACGGGCTGAGTTCGAGCATGTCGCACGGCCGGCTGCGTACCACCCACATGACCGGCCATGTCACCGATCTGGGCCTCGAACTCGGTCGGCTGCTGTACCGCAACCAGCGCAATGCGCCCGTGACGGAGCGCGTGCTGGCCAACCGTGCGGCACTCAAATTCCATGGCGGGCTGCTGACGATGTTCGTCGTCGGCGGCATGGTCGGGGCGGCGGGCTTCAAGTACATCGGCTTCATCTGGGTCGTGCCGCTGGCGGCGCTGCTGCTGGCGCTGTCGCTGCCGCCGTTCCGTCGCGACCTGCGCCGTTCGGCCTTCTTGCGCCAGTGGCTTGGCGCGATCGGCGCGCGCTTCGGGCGCAGACGACCGGCCGAGGCGCCTCCGGCCCCGATCGATCCCCGATGGACAGAACCAGAGACTCCCCACGATGCAAACCGAACTCGCCCCTGAATTCAAGGGCACCGCCGACGGCCAGGCGGCCGAGGCCATCCTTCGCAAGTGCGTGCACTGCGGTTTCTGCACCGCGACCTGCCCGACCTACCAGCTGCTCGGCGACGAGCTCGACGGACCGCGCGGCCGCATCTACCTGATGAAGCAGGTGCTCGAAGGCAAGACGCCGACGCGCGCCACGCAGCTGCATCTGGACCGATGCCTTACTTGCCGCAACTGCGAAACCACATGTCCGAGCGGCGTGCAGTACGGCCATCTGGTCGACATCGGCCGCAAGATCGTCGACGAGAAAGTGCCGCGCCCGCCGCTGGAAAAAGTAACGCGCTGGCTGCTCAAGGAGGGTCTGACCTCACCGCTTTTCGGGCCGGCGATGAAACTCGGCCAGTCGGTGCGCGGCCTGCTTCCCGAGGCGCTCAAGGCCAAGGTGCCGCCGAAGCAGGACGCCGGGCAATGGCCGACGCGCACGCATGCGCGCAAGGTGCTAATGCTGGCCGGCTGCGTTCAGCCATCGATGATGCCCAACATCAACAGCGCGACCGCGCGCGTGCTCGATGCGGCCGGCATCCAGACCGTGATCGCGCCGGAGGCCGGCTGCTGCGGTGCGGTGAAATTCCACCTGAACGACCACGAGGGCGGCAAGGCGCACATGCGCGCCAACATCGACGCCTGGTGGCCGCTGGTGGAGAGCGACGGCGTCGAGGCGATCGTCATGAACGCATCCGGCTGCGGCGTGATGGTGCGCGACTACGGTCATGCGCTGGCAGACGATCCCTCTTACGCGCTGAAGGCCCGTCGCATCAGCGAACTCACGCGCGATCTGAGCGAGCTGTTGCCCGATCTCGTGCCCGCGCTGAAGTCACGCGTGCGCGTTCCCGCCGGCATGGTCGCCTACCACCCGCCATGCACTTTGCAGCACGGGCAGAAGTTGCGCGGCGGCGTCGAGGTGAACCTGCGCGCGCTGGGTTTCGATGTGCAGGTCGCAAAGAGCGAAGCGCACCTGTGCTGCGGCTCGGCCGGTACCTATTCGGTGTTGCAGCCGGAGATCGCCTACCAGCTGCGCGACCGCAAGCTCGGTCACCTGAACCAGTTGCAGCCGACCACGATCGTGTCGGCCAACATCGGCTGCATCACGCATCTGCAGAGCGGCAGCGCGACGCCGGTGCGACATTGGGTCGAGGTGCTGGATTCCGCTTTGACCGCCGGCTGAGAACTTTTGCCATCGAGATCATCACCATGCCAACTCCCATGACGATTCGACTTTTCACCACCACCTTCGCGGCGGCTTTCGCCTTCGCACTGTCCTTGTTGGCCCACGCTCAAGGCATGCCGCCGATGCAGTCCCAAGGCGCCGTGAAGTTCGTCTGCGGCGGCATCGGTTCCGACGAGTCGACCGCCATGCGCGCCGGCATGAAGTCGCACCCGCTGTCGTTGCTGTTTGCGCGCGCGGATGGCGCCTATCTTGCCGAAGTCGGTCTCACGGTGACGGATGCTGCCGGCAACCAGGTGTTGAAGACCCGCGCCAACGGCCCGGTCTGCCTGATCGACCTGCCGGCCGGCAAGTACGCCATCGAGGCGGCCAGCGAGGGCGCGGTGAAGAAGCACGCCGTGACGATCGGCGGCGCGCCGGTCACCGCGGACTTCCGCTTTTAGCCCCTCCGGATCGGTACCGTTCAGCGCCGGTTTCTTGCGATCGCGGCACTGTCCATCGGCTTTTTCGTCGGATACGGCGCCATCGCCTCGAAGACGCCGTCGCGGCGCACCAGTGCGTGGAAGAGTCCGGCGGCCAGATGCACCAGGATCAGCGCGAAGAAGCCGAAGGCCAGCAACTTGTGCGCATTCCACAGCAGGCTGTGCAACCCGGCGTTGGGCGACACGATCGCAGGAAGATGCAAGCCGGCGATGACGACCGGATAGTCGGCGGCTGAAAGCATCGCCCAGCCGATCAGCGGCATTGCGATCATCAGCACATAAAAGAGGATGTGCGACAGCCGCGCCGCCAGCTTCATCGGCTCGGGCATGTCGGACGGCAGCGCCGGCGCACCGTTGCGCAGGCGCACGGCGAGGCGCAACAGCGAAAGGATCAGGATTGCAATGCCGAGCGGCTTGTGGATAGACACCAGCGTCAGGTACTTGGCGCCGAAGGTCGACACCATGCCGACGCCGATGAAAAGCATCGCCAGGATGCAGATCGCCATAACCCAGTGCAGCGCGCGCTGGAGCGGAGTGAATTGCAGATGCGGTCGGGTTCGGTTCATGGCTTGGCCCCCTGCGTTGCCGTGCGGGTGCGCGGATAGTTCTTTTCTTCGGCGGTCCGGTGGTTGTAGGAAACCGAATAGGCTGCGGAGCGTGCGGCCGGGAAGGCGTCGTCGGAGGTACGGATGCCGGCGGGCAGTACGGTCGGGTCGAAGTTGAGGTCGCGGCACGGACCGTCGGCTTCGGGCTCGATCTTGCTGACGATCAGCGTTCCGACGTCGACCTTGCGGCGATCGTCCGGCCAGGCCTTGCTCGGATCCGAAGTCGGATCGCCTGGGTTGGCGACCATGACGGACATGGTCCAGCGTTGCGGCGACTGCGCGACGCGGTCGGTGATGTCCTTGTCGAGGAAGTCGGGGTCACGTTTCTTGAGCTCTTCGACCGGCACGGTGACCGGGGTCTGGGCGGGCGCGAAAGACCAGCGCACCGCAGCGTCCTGACCTTGCGCGTTCGTGAAGATGAAGCTGTTCAAGCCGTTGTAGCCGGTGTCGGCATACGAGCCGGTAAACGGCGCGCTGCCCGCCCATGCACCGAAGGCACCCAGCGACGGATGCGCGGCGGCGAAAGTCTTCATCGCGTTGGGATCGGGATCGTGCGCAGCCGCCTGCAGCGCATAGAACGCCTGCGGCGTTGCGACCGGGAAGAACGGCGCGCTGATCATGGCCGAGCGCCATTCCTGTCCGTCCGGCGTCTGCACGCGAATGCTGAGGCCGCGCACGCGCGCGCTGTCCGCCGCTTTCGGGTCAGGCACCGCGAGATTGAAGCGTCCGGTCACCGGATAGGCGCCGGTCGTGAAGAACTGCGACTTCGACAATGCAGCACCCGCGCCGTTGGCCTCGAAGCTGCCGCTGAAGCAGATGCCCTTCGAATGGTTGCGGCGGTAGCCGAGCACCGGTCCACCGGGTGGCGCAAGAATGCTGACGACTTTGTCCGGCGTGACGCGGTCCGGCGTCAACCAGCCTGCCGTGTAGGCAAAGGCTGCCGCTGCGCCGCCGACAACGACTGCGATCAGCACGAGCCGGCCTGCCGTGGAACCGGCTGAAGGATGTTGATTTTTCATCGAGGATTTTTTTATGGAGTTCTTGCAGCGAAGCTACTTCTCGCCCATCGGCAGAGCCATAGGCGCGCGCACGCTCGAACGTAAGCAATTGCCGCTAGTTGCCTGCCGGAGTGGCTGAAACGGCCAGTGCCGCTTCGATGTCCTTGGCCAGCGACGCCGGCTTGTCGAGTGGCGCGTAGCGCCGAAGCACGCGCCCGTCGCGCCCGACCAGAAACTTGGTGAAATTCCACTTGATCGCCTCGATGCCGAGCAGGCCCGGCTTCTCCTTGACGAGCCAGCGAAAGAGCGGTGCTGCGTCGGCGCCGTTGACGTCGACCTTCTCCATCATCGGAAAACTCACGCCGTAGTTCTTCGTGCAGAAAGCGCCGATCTCTTTGTTGCTGCCGGGGTCTTGCGCGCCAAACTGGTTGGACGGAAAACCGAGCACCACGAGGCCCCGATCGGCATAGCTTTTGTGGAGATCTTCGAGGCCGCCGAACTGCGGAGTGAACCCGCACTGGCTGGCGGTATTGACGATCAGGAGCACCTTGCCGCGATAGGTGTCGAGCGGCACCGGTTGGCCGTCGATGCGCGTGGCTTCGAAATCGTAGAGGCTGGTCATGGGCGCTTTCCTGGGTTTCAAAGCGCGATCATGGCATCCGGTCAGTGGTGCTTGTCGCTGCGAGCGATGGCCAGCAGATGCTCGACTTCTTCGGGGTACATCCGCAGATTGCGCTCGTGCCAGCGCTTGATGACATACATGAACCCCGCAACCACGATGCCGAACGCGGTGATCGCCGTATACGCCGACAGACCCAGGCCGGTGCAGGCGCTGTAGAACGCGCCCAGCACCAGGATGCAGGCCTGCTCGTTGAAGTTCTGCACGGCGATCGAGCGGCCGGCGCCCATCAGGTTGTGGCCGCGATGCTGGAGCAGCGCATTCATCGGCACCACCAGAAAGCCGCCGAACGCGCCCAGTATGATCAGGAACGGCACGGCCAACCAGATGTTGCCGATGAAGTTCATGCCGATCACCAGCAGGCCCATGCCGATGCCCAGCGGGATCACGCGCGTCGCCATGTCCAGCCGCATGCGCATCGATGCCACGATGGCGCCGACCGCAGTGCCGATCGCGACCACGCCGGTCAGCGAGGAAGCCTGGGCCGTGTTGTAGCCCAGCGCCAGCGATGCCCAGGCCAGCACGATGTACTTGAGGTTGCCGCCCGCGCCCCAGAAGAGCGTGGTCGTCGCCAGCGAGATCTGGCCGAGCTTGTCGCGCCAGAGCCGCGAATTGCAATGCCAGAAATCGGGCAGCAGGGCCATCACGTTGCGCACGAAGCCGTGCTCCGGATTGGAGCGCAGCGGCCGCATCTCGACGCCGGTGTGCGGGATGCGGGTGTTGAACCATGCCGCGAGCGCGTAGACGAAGATCAGCATCGCGATCGCGGCTTCGGGCGGCGTGTCGATGCCGGTGTCGATGACCGGAAAGTCCATCGCCAGCAACTGGCTCGATATCGCGTGGCCGACCAGTTGCCCGCCCAGCACGATGCCCAGGATGATCGATGCGATCGTCAGCCCTTCGATCCAGCCGTTGGCCTTGACCAGTTGCGACGACGGCAGCAGCTCGGTCAGGATGCCGTACTTGGCCGGCGAATACGCCGCAGCTCCGAGCCCGACGATGGCGTAGGCCAGCAACGGATGCGAACCAAACAGCATCATCAGGCAGCCCACCACCTTGATGAAGTTGCTGATGAACATCACCTGCCCCTTGGGAAAGGCGTCCGCAAACGCACCCACCAGCGGCGCAAGCGCTACATAGAAGAGGGTGAAGATCGGCACCAGGGCCGCTCGTTGCCATTCGGGCGCACCCGAAGCCCGCATCAGCTCGACGGCGGCGACAAACAGCGCGTTGTCGGCCAACGACGAAAAGAACTGGGCCGACATGATGGTGTAGAAACCGCGCTTCATCGATGGGCTGGCTGCCAGTTGGCTGGCGATTTAGGAGGATGCGGCAAGAGAAAAAGCTTCGTCTTCGGAGCAGAACACGCGATCAATAGGCGGTTATAGCATGGGGTGAAATGCCAAAATGACCGGCTAAACCCGTCAGTTTCATTGGTTAATTTTGCGGGCCGCCGCGAAAGGTTCCTGTTCCGTGCCTCGTCCCATCCTTGCCACCATCCATGCAGGCGCATTGCGCCACAACCTGGAGCGCGTCCGCCGCTCTTCGCTCGACGCGCGCGTGTGGGCCGTCGTCAAGGCCAATGCCTACGGCCACGGCATCGAGCGCGTGTTCGAAAGCTTCCGCGGCGCCGACGGATTCGCGCTGCTCGACCTAGCCGAAGCCGAACGTGTGCGGGCGCTGGGCTGGCGCGGGCCGATTCTGCTGCTCGAGGGCGTGTTCGAGGTACGCGACCTCGAACTGTGCTCGCGTCTGGATCTCTGGCATGCGGTGCATTGCGATGCGCAGATCGACATGCTGGCCGCGCACAAGACGCAGGTGCCGCAGCGCGTGTTCCTCAAGATGAACAGCGGCATGAATCGCCTCGGCTTTCCGCCCGAGCGTTTTCGTGCGGCCTGGACGCGACTCAACGCGCTGCCGCAGGTCGACGAAATCTCGCTCATGACGCATTTCAGCGATGCCGACGGCCCGCGCGGCATCAGCGAAGCGTTCGACATCTTCGAGCGCACCACCGAAGACCTGCCTGGCGAACGCTCCATCGCCAACAGCGCCTCGGTACTGCGCCATTCCGCCCAGACCCGCGCCGACTGGGTGCGTCCGGGCATCGTGCTCTACGGCGGCGTGGCCGACTTCCCGGAGCATGACGGCGCGCACTGGCAATTGCAGTCGGGCATGACGCTCTCGACCAAGCTGATCGGCGTGCAGACGCTGCAGGCTGGCGCCACGGTCGGCTACGGCTCCAGCTTCGTGGCCGACGTTCCGATGACGATCGGCGTGGCTGCCGTCGGATACGCGGACGGCTACCCGCGCCATGCGCCGACCGGCACGCCGGTGCTGGTGAACGGCGTGCGCACGCGCATGGTCGGCCGCGTCAGCATGGACATGATCACGGTCGACCTGACGCCGGTGCCGGGTGCCGGCATCGGCAGCGAAGTCACGCTGTGGGGCAACGCGACGACCGGGCCGGCGGGAGCGAAGTTGCCGATCGACGAAGTCGCGCGTGCGGCCGGTACGGTCGGCTACGAGCTGATGTGCGCCGTGGCACCGCGCGTGCCAGTGGCGCTGGGCGACTGAGCTCAGGCCTCGGCCGTGAACCCGACCTTCTTCACGATCGGACCCCATTTCGCGGTGTCGCGCTTGAGCAGCGCCATCAGTTCGTCTGGCGTGGACGACATCGCTTCCAGCCCGAAAGTGCCCAGGCCGTCGATCACGTCCTTCGACGCCAGCGCGGTGCGCAACGAAGTGTTGAGCCGCGTCACCAGTTCAGGCGCTGCCTTTGCCGGCAGGAAGAAGGCGAACCATTCGCTGTGCGCCATGTCCGCAATGCCCTGTTCGCCGAAGGTCGGCACGTCGGGCGCGAACCGGCTGCGCTTGGCACCCGAGACGCCGAGGATGCGCACCTTGCCGCTGGCGATGTGCTGGTTGATGTCGCCGATCGGGCCGGACACCGCCGAGATGTTGCCGCCCAACAGATCCAGCATCGCCGGCTGCGTGCCGCGGTAGGCCGCGTGCTTGAGGTCGACGTCCGCGCCCTTGCCGAGCAGCGCGCCGATGAAGTGCGGCGTCGAACCGGCCGCCGGTGAGCCGAAGTTGGCGCCGTTCGGGTTCGCCTTGGCCCACGCCAGGAACTCCGGAACGGTCTTGACGCTGGCTGGAACCGACGGGCCGACCGCAAAGCCGAAATCGAAGGTGCAGCCGATCGACACCGGCGTGAGGTCCGTCGCGAAGTCGTACGGCAGCTTTTTGTAGATGTGCGGGTAGATCGTGAGGATCGAGGTCGGCGTCTGCAGGATCGACGTGCCGTCGGCCGGCCGGCCCTTGATGTAGCTCACCGCGATCTGGCCGCTGGCGCCGGTGCGGTTCTCGACCACGGCGGTTTTCGCGTAATCGGGGCTCAGCTTGAGTGCGACGCGGCGGCAGATGTTGTCGGATGTGCCGCCGGCCGCGAAGCCGGTGACGATGGTGGCTGTTTCGATGGACGCGTGGGCTTGGGCGAAAGCCTGCTGGCCGATGCCGGCGAGCAGCGCAGTCGCGCCGGTGGTCTTCAGAAGGCTGCGGCGGGTGAGGGTCGTCATTTCAGTCTCGGGTTTGGGCAACCGTCCATTTTTCCATTAATGGGCCTGAATGGGTCCCCGCATTAACGCGATGCCGTCGGGCCGAGCGTCATTCCAGATATCGGAGTGATCTGAAGGAAACAGCGGACCGGAGCGGCGACGATCCGTCCCGAGGCAGGAAAGAACTGCCGGCCGGTGCCCCCCAAACCCTCAGACTCTCTGGAACGAACATGCGCAATCACCGAATCAATTCGGATACATCAATTCCGCGAATCACGGACGCTTCGAAAAAGATCGAGGCCAAGAACCTTCCTCGGGTTCCGGATCCATTTGTCCGGTCAGCAAGCACCCATAGCGTCCACGCCGATCAGTTCGGACGCGGCGCTCTGAATCGCGTAAGGCAATTCTTTGCGCGCTCCGAGCCCCCAATGACTGCGGCACAGAGAGAGGCAGTGGAGAGATGGGCGAAACGGAGAGGGGAAGAAGGATGGGCGCCCGAGCATGTCATTTTTGGCTCGACGCCTATGCCGACTTCCTATCTGCAAATGGGCGTTCCGCGGAATCCGGCGCCCGTCGCCGTTCAGCAAGCGCCAGTTATCGGTGACAACAGAATCACGTATTTCTGATCGTCCGCCAGCAGTGATGAAAATTTCGAATATTACCAAACCTGAAAAATATGACCGACTATAAAGTGCGCAATTCAACGTATGTCGCGCCGTCCGCCGGCGCTTCCGCCAAATCGAAAATTCACGGTGCACCGGACAAGCAGCCGATGTTTGTGCGGCCCGCCACCGATGGCCACTGTTTTTCCGGCATTCGAAGACGGATGTTCGGACCAACAGCTGCGCCGTTGGCCGCAGTGGCCAATTCGAACGCTCAGGCGCACTACGCCCAGCTGGATCACCCCGCAACGCGTCAAGCAAACGCGGCCCAAGAAATAAGCGCACGCTATTGGACGGCTAAACATGAATTTGTGATTCACCCGCCTGTCACGCAAGGACATGGTGCAAGGCTACCCAATGCGGCGACGGTCAGGTGGGCGCAAGAGAATCAGTCGGTTCTCCAGCAACTCAGGACAATGCCCAACTACGCTGGAGAGTTTCACGAAGATCCCAATTTCAGAGGTGTTTTCAATGGGTATTTCTAAAACTCATTTTTATAGATCGCAAAGTCTGCGAATGTCGGATGCCTTTGGGTCCATTTTTCCTTCAAGACAATTCATGAGTTGAATCCTGAATTGGTTCGTAGTGAAATCAGAAACCATAGAAATTTTAATTTTTTAGGAGCGACCATGTCGACACCAAGCATCAATCAAGTTTTTCCTTCAGCCAGCCATTCCACAGTTTCGAGGGTTTCGGTTAATGACATAGTTCCAGGCTCCTATGTACGCGGCGGCGAAAAAAAGCCCGTCCCTGCCATTCGAGAACAAAACAAAGAGCGCTCGTTCTCCCGTTCAGGGCCAGATGGCGGTCGCGGATACGATATCGGACATGGCACAGCAAATACACTTAGGAGTATCTTTGGCGGCAAAGCACGGGAGTCCAGGTATGTCGTTGCGCAAAGGGCCCAAGAGGCGCGAGAAAAACGAGGAGCAACAGCGATTGTGCAAATGCTTGCCTACATGGCCGAATTGCAAACGGTTTTTCCAAACGAGGCTCAAAACGCAGTTCTTGCAAATGGCATTACCGAACGTATCGGGGAAGGCGCGCGGGGTTATATAGCCAGACTGCCTGGCGAGGTTCCTGAGTCGCCAAATCCTTCGTTGATGCCCGCAAGGTCAACATTGTCTGAAGTGCCGTCGCTGGTTTCGAACGGTTCCGTGGGAACATGGCTCTAGGTTGATCCAACACCGAGCAGGCGTTTGACGTCTGCTCGTCTGCAAGGCGAGTAAAGACTGTCAGAGCGCGGTGTCTGTTGTGGGCAGATGCATCCCTACACTCCCAGGATGGCCAAGGAAAAAACCAACTACGTCTGCTCCGAATGCGGCGGCACCAGCGCGAAATGGCTCGGCAAGTGCCCGAGTTGCGGTGCCTGGAACACGCTGATCGAGCAGGTCGCCGGCTCCGCAAGCGGCAGCAACGGCAGCAACAACCGCTTCAGCGCGCCGTTCACCGCGCTCGCTGGCACCAGCGAGCTGGCGGTGCTCTCCGAAATCGAGGCCACCGACATCGACCGTACCTCCACCGGCATCGACGAACTCGATCGCGTGCTCGGCGGCGGCATCGTGCCCGGCGGCGTGACGCTGATCGGCGGCGATCCGGGCATCGGCAAGTCGACGCTGCTGCTGCAGGCAGTCGATGCGCTGCAGCGCGCCGGGCAGAACGCGCTCTACGTCACCGGCGAAGAAAGCGGCGCCCAGGTGGCGATGCGTTCGCGCCGGCTCGGCCTCGACCATTCGCAGGTCCAGGTGCTGCCCGAGAT
>JAQGMX010000410.1 GCA_028292145.1 Variovorax sp. | reverse complement strand
TTGTCGGCCGCGGCCAGCAGTCGCTTCGCGCCCTCGCTCTGCTGCGGTCCGCCGCGGCCGAAGCCCTGCACGATGCGCAGGCGCCGTGTCTCGGCAAGGATGGCGTCGGCGCGCGCCCAGGCTTTCGCCTCGGTGTCGGCAACGATGGGCCGGAACGACACCGAGAAACGCACGCTGCGCCCATGCTTCGCCGCTTCGGCACGCACGCGACCGGTGAGCTCGCGTACCTGATCGTGCGACTCGCCCCACAGCGCATAGACGTCCGCATGCTTGCCGGCCACCGGAAGGGCGGCCTCCGAGGCGCCGCCGAAGTACACCGGAATATGCGGCCTGCCGTTCTGCGTCTGCAGGGGCTTCACCTCGGAGAATGCCTGCGCGTAGCGGTAGTGCGCGCCTTCGTGATCGAAGGGCTTGTCGGCAGTCCATACCTTGCGCAACACGTCGAGGTATTCGTCGGTGCGGGCATAGCGCTGGTCGTGCTCGAGCCAGTCGCCGTCGCGCCGCTGCTCCTCGTCGGAGCCGCCGGAGATGTAGTGCACGCCGAGCCGGCCGCCGCTGAAATGGTCGAGCGACGCGAATTGCCGCGCAGCCAGCGTCGGCGCGACGAAACCGGGCCGGTGCGCCAGCATGAAGTGGATGCGCTCGGTGACCGATGCGGCATAGGCGACGGTGAGCGTCGCGTCCGGCCCGGTCGAATGGTGCGGGACGAGGATGCGGTCGAAGCCAGCGCTCTCGTGCGCCTGGGCGAAGGCCCGCACATAGTCTCGATCGATCGCAGGACCTTCCGGTGCATGGATTTCCGATGCCTTGCGGCTCTGGATCATTCCGATGAATTCGATCGGGCTTGGTGCGGCGGGATGGCTTTGGCTCATGGTGAGCTCCTGTGAAAGTGGGTTCAACGGGACGGGTGCAGGGAAGCGACCGTACAAGCAGGCCCCGCATTTCCCAAGGTCGAAAAACGCGCGTCGATAGACGAAAAACTTCTTTCGCCATCGCCTCGCGCGTAGTTACCTTCAGCCGCATGTCTTCCACCGCCCTGCTCCGTACGCCGCTGCAATTTCCTGCACGCGAGTCCCTCTTCTCCGACACGCTGCTCGCCGAGCTCACCGCGCAGTTCGCCGCCACGGCCGCCGACCACGACCGCGACGGCGTCTTCCCGCACGACAACTTCGCGACCTTGCAGCGCCACGGCCTCATCGGTTTGCTCGCGCCAACAGCCCTGGGCGGCAGCGGCGCCACCCTCGGCACCGCGCGCCGCGCGATCGGTGCCGTCGCACGCGGCGAACCGGCGACGGCGCTGATCCTCACAATGACCTACCTGCAGCACCGCGCCATCTCGCGTGCGGACAACCGGTGGCCCGCGCATCTGCGGGAGCGCGTGCTGCGCGACGGCGCGCAAAACGGCGCGCTCGTCAATTCGCTGCGGGTCGAACCCGAGCTCGGTTCGCCCGCGCGCGGCGGTCTACCCGGCACGGTCGGGCGCCGCACCGCCGACGGCTGGCGCATCGACGGCCACAAGCTCTACACCACCGGCATCGAAGGGCTGAGCTGGCTTTCGGTCTGGGGTCGCACGGACGAGCCGGAGCCGAGGGTCGGCATCTTTCTGGTGCCTCGTCACGCGCCCGGTCTGCGCGTGATCGCGAGCTGGAACCACCTGGGGATGCGGGCATCGGGCAGCCACGAAGTGATCTTCGACAACGTGACGATCCCGCTCGAATACGGCGTCGACCTGCGCCCTCCCGCCGCCTGGGCCGCATCGGCAGGCAACGCCGCGCACGGCGCAGCCTATGCCGATCAGCAGGCCTGGATGGTGGTGCTGCTCGGCACGCTGTACGACGCCGTCGCTCGCGCCGCGCAGCACTGGCTGCTGACGTTCCTGCATGCGCGCGCACCGGCCAGCCTTGGCGCGCCGCTGTCCACCCTTGCGCGCGTGCAGGAGCAGGTCGGCGAAATCGCGGCGCTGCTGCGCGTTAACGAAGTGCTCCTGAATCACGCGACGACGGAGATCGACGCAGGCCGCACCCCCAGCGCGACGGACAGCGGGCTGCTCAAGCACACGGTCACGGCGAATGCCATCCGCGTCGTCGAGGCGGCGCTGAAGCTGAGCGGCAACCACGGACTCAGCCGCGGCAATCCGCTGGAGCGCCACTACCGCGACGTGCTGTGCGGACGCATCCACACGCCGCAGGACGATGCCGTGCTGGTGGCCGCCGGCAAGGCAGCCTTGGGTGCACACTCTTTCGCATGACCTCGACCGCTCATCACGCCACCCCGCCGCTCCGCGATTTCGTCGACGCTTTCGGACGCCTGCTTGACACGCAGCCCGACGAACCGCGCATCCTCGACGAAGGCGCGGCATTGCTTCGCACCCTCGTCGCACGCGACGACTGGCTGCCCGACGCCTTCGCGCAGCCCGACCCCGATCGCTACCAGCAGTTCCTGCTGCACGTCGACGCCGACGCCCGCTTCTCGGTCGTGAGCTTCGTCTGGGGTCCGGGGCAGGCCACGCCGGTCCACAACCACACGGTCTGGGGCCTGATCGGCATGCTGCGCGGCTCCGAATTCAGCCAGCCCTGGCGGCTACAGGACGATGGCCGTGCAGTACCCGACGGCGAAGCGCTGCGGCTCGATCCCGGCCAGGTCGAGGCCGTATCACCGCGCATCGGCGACGTGCACCGCGTGCACAACGCTTACACCGACCGTGTGTCGATCAGCATCCACGTCTACGGCGCCGACATCGGCACCGTGCGGCGCCACACCTACCCTGCAGAGGGCGGGCGCAAGTCCTTCATCTCCGGCTACACCGCCCCACGCACACTCCCATGACCGCAACCATCGACTTTGCCGACGTACGCCGGCACCTCATCGACCGTACCGAGATCGCGCTGCTCGACGTGCGAGAAGAAGATCCGTTTGCACAGGAGCATCCGCTGTGGGCGGCCAACCTGCCGTTGTCGCGCATCGAGCTCGACGCCTGGCGCCGCATTCCGCGCCGCGACACGCTCATCGTCGTCTACGGCGAACATGCAGGCACTGATCTCGCTCCGCTGGCGGCGGAGCGCCTGACCGCGCTCGGCTACACCCAGGTCCGTCTGCTCGCCGGCGGCCTCGAAGGCTGGCGCGCTGCGGGCGGCGAGCTGTTCCGCGACGTCAACGTACCGAGCAAGTCGTTCGGCGAACTGGTCGAGCACGAGCGCCACACGCCCTCGCTGTCGGCGCAGGAAGTCAAGGCGCTGATCGATGCGCGCGCCGACGTGGTGGTGCTGGACGCGCGCCGCTTCGACGAATACCAGACCATGAGCATCCCGGGTGCAACCAGCGTGCCCGGCGCCGAACTGGTGCTGCGCGCCCGCGCGCTCGCGCCGGACCCGAAGACGCAGATCGTCGTCAATTGCGCGGGCCGCACGCGCAGCATCATCGGCACGCAATCGCTGGTGAATGCCGGCCTGCCCAACCCGGTCGCGGCACTGCGCAACGGCACCATCGGCTGGAAACTGGCGGGGCAGAAGCTCGACCACGGCGCAGCGCGCCGGGCGACACAACCGAACGATGCACAACGCGCCACTGCGCAGGCCGACGCCCGACGCGTGGCCGGGCGGGCCGGCGTTCGATGGATCGCGCTCGACGTCCTGCCGGCTCTGGAGTTGCCCGGACGCACCGTCTACCGATTCGACGTGCGCACGCCCGAAGAATATGAAGCCGGCCACATCGAAGGCTTTGCAAGCGCGCCAGGTGGTCAGCTGGTCCAGGAAACCGATCACCACGTGCCGGTGCGCGGCGCACGCATCGTGCTGGTCGACGACGACTGCGTGCGCGCCGCAATGAGTGCGTCCTGGCTCGCCCAGATGGGCTGGGACGCCCATGTCGTCGAGATGCCGCCGCAATCGGCGTTCCGCGTGCACGGCGCCTCACCCTCCGTGCATGCGACAGCGCCGGATGCCGTGGAAGTCACGCCGGCCGAGTTGAACGCGTGGCTCAGAGAATCGCTGACGCCTGTCGCCGTGCTTGACGTCACGACGAGTGCCAACCATGTGAAGCGGCACATTCCCGGTGCATGGTTCGCGATCCGCGCGCAACTGCAGCAGGCGCTTGAGGACATCCCTTTGGTGCCGCGGTATGTTTTGACGTGCGGCAGCAGCCTGCTCGCACGGTTCGCTGCGCGCGATCTGCGTGCGCTGCTGGACGCACGCGGCAGCGATGCGGAGGTTTATGTGCTTGCCGGCGGCAATACCGCATGGTTTGCGGCCGGCTTCCCGTCGGAGTCAGGAGAGCAGCGCCTGGCCGTACCGCGTACGGATCGCTACCGACGCCCCTACGAAGGGACCGATGCGTCGCCAGAAGCCATGCAGGCCTATCTGGACTGGGAGTTCGGCCTGGTCGAGCAACTCGGTCGTGATGGGACGCATCATTTCAGGGTGATCTGAAGAGAAGACGAAACCGCGACTTTGTTTCGCAAACGGAAACACCATGTCTTTCGTTCGTCAGCGTTGAGTCACCACAAGAGGACTATCTTGGAGGTATGCAGACACATAGCCTGCAAAACCCACTAGGAGTCTTTCATGTCTACGTCGCTTCACTCGGAAAAGAACCTCATGCTGTTCTCGCAGCACTCGATGACACGGGTCCATGTGCTCGCAATGCACAGGGTTCCGGTCGCACTGACGCTGGCAGCGATCGTGCTGTCGGTGCTGGGCGTTCGAGCCTAAGCGCTTCGAGTCCGAGCAGCCGAAAGTCAGCTCGGCTCGTGCGCCTTGAACAGCGCCGCGACCTTGCGCTTCGACTTGATGTTGCTCGATATGCCGCGCGCGGGCGCTGCCTTGGCAGAAGCTTCCCAGGCGGGCTCTGCTTCGCGTTCGGGCGTCTCATAAGGCTTCTCGAAAAACGGATCGCGCGACACGGCCGTGCGTTGTGGCCGGACGTTGCTGCGCGGTGCCGAGTTACCGAAGCTCGATACCCGCTGCTCACGAGGATCGCGTTGCGAACGCGCCTCGAAAGGCGTCGCGACTGCGTCGAGCACTTCGCGGGCATCGCCGGGATCAGACTCGCCTTCTTCGCGCCAATGACGGCGACCGTCGTTGATTCGACCGCGCGGGCGGTCTTCCTCGAACTCGATCGCTTCGAGCTCGATCGGCTTCTTGATCAGCTTCTCGATTTCGGCAACCAGGCGCGCATCGTTGCCGCCGCTCGCGAAACTCACCGCCAGGCCCGACGCGCCGGCACGGCCCGTGCGACCGATTCGGTGGACGTAGTCTTCGGCGTTGAACGGGATGTCGAAATTGAAAACCGCCGGCACGTCCTTGATGTCGAGCCCACGGGCGGCGACGTCGGTGCAGACCAGCAAATCGACTTCGCCGGCCTTGAACGCAGCCAACGCCTTCAAACGTTCGTCCTGGCTCTTGTCACCATGCAGCGCGGTGGTCTTGAGGCCTTCGCGTTCGAGCGAACGGGCCAGACGTGCGCAGCCGAGCTTGCTGTTGACGAAGACAAAGGCTTGCGTGATACCGCGCTGGACAATGATCTGCTTGAGCGCGCGGCGCTTGTCGTCGTCGCTGATGCTGTAGAAATGCTGCTCGACGGTCGACGCAGTTTCATTCGGCCGCGCGACTTCGATCGTGACCGGATCCTGCAGGTAGCTGCCGGCCAGACGCTTGATTTCCGAAGAGAACGTCGCAGAGAACAGCA
>JAQGMX010000406.1 GCA_028292145.1 Variovorax sp. | reverse complement strand
TGCTGTTGAGCGCGCCGAACCATGCCAGCGTGGTGCTCAGGCTTTCGAGATCGCTGCGGAACGCTTCGCTGTCCGCGCTGCCGAGCAGGCGCTTCACGAAGCCGGTGAGCGCGTCTTCGTAGTCCTGATCGGGATGCACCCAACTGGTGTGCGACTTGGATTCGCGTGCGGCTTTCAGCACGTAGCGTTCGATGCGCTCGATGAACTCCGCGCGCCCGTCGTCCGTCAGTCCGCCGGCCGGGAGGGTGCCGAGCAGCGTCTGGTAGAGCAGGTACTCGTCGGCGGCCGAAGGCGCGACGGTATGCGCCTCTGCCGCAGCACCGCCGTCGACCTTCGGCGTTTCGTTCATCGCCTTCCAGCGACGCAGCGCGAGCCGCCACGTCGCCGGCATTTCCGACAGCACGTTGATGCGGTTGCGCACGTCTTCGGAGCGCTTGTTGTCGTGCGTCGACGTGGCGAGCATGGTGTGCGGCCAGCGCGCGGCGCGGTCGGTGCTCGCGGCATGGAAGTCTTCCAGCGTCATGCCGAAATGCCCTGGCTCGCCGCCGACCTCGTTGAGCGAACTCAGCGGGAAGTACTGGTAGAAGGCCGTGTCCTCGACGCCCTTGGCCGTCACGGGCGCGCTGAACTGCTGGAAGCGGACCGCCAACCGGCGCGCACGCTCGCGCAGCCCGGTCGATGCGTCGGGCACTGCTTCGCCGAGCAACGTCATTCGCACGAAGTCGAACACCGATTCGTCGGCATCCAGGCTGCGATGCCGCGCCTCGGTCACTGCGGCATCGATGTAGTGCAGGTCCTGCTCGGACGGCGTATCGACGATGTAGCTGCGGTAGACCGGCATACAGGCGGCGATCTCGCCGAGCGCGCGGCGCAGGCTGTTGAGCGTGTAATCGCGCGTCCGGCGGTCGGCGCGCGCCATGCGCAGCAATTCGGTCGAAAGCACGTTGAGTTCCGACGACAGCGCATTGCGCATCGTCTGCCGCTTGCCTTCGTAGGCCAGTTCGCTGAAGTCCTGCTGCACGCCGGTGAAGCCGCGCCAGATGCGCATGAAGCGGTCGGCCGAACGCGTGTCGACCAACACGCCGTTGACGACGGTGGCGAAACGGTAGCCGGTGGTGCCGTGGATATGCCACGTCACCGGCACTTCTTCGTGCGAAGCGGCGATCTTTTCCGCGACGACATAGAGCGGACGCGGTGGCCGGCCGTCGGCGTCGTTGCCGGGCAGCACCAAGCCGGCGCGCCGCGCGTAGCCGTGCTGCAGGCGCTCGAAGTATTCGGCCGGGTCGTAGAGCCCGTCCGGATGGTCGATGCGCAAGCCGTCGACCGCGCCGGACGCGGCCAGGTCAAGCGCCATGCGGTGCGTGGCTTCGAAGACTTCCTCGCGCTCGATACGCAGCGCCGCGAGTTCGTTGATGTCGAAGAAGCGGCGGTAGTTGATCTCGTCGGCGGCCACGCGCCAGTAGGACACGCGATAGGCCTGCGCGTCGAGCAGCGCATGCAGCGCATCGCGCTCGGCAGGTGCATTGAAGCCGGCAACGGCGGCGCGAATCGCCTGCGCCACCTCCGGATTTCGGGCCAGCAGGCGCGCCAGGCGGCCTTTCAGCATTTCCTTGTCGCGCGCCCGTTCGGCCACCGATTCGGGATCGGTCGAAAGCCGCGATGGCAGGTGACCGAAAGCCGTCGCGACACTGGCGAGACTTGCCGTCAGGTCGGGATCGTTGAGCGCGGCTTCGGCCCGCTGCAGTACGCGTGCGTACGTTTCGGGCGCGAGCGGAAAGCGGTGCTCGTGATAGTGCACTTCCATGCTGCCGCGCTCGGCGTCGAAAGCCAGTTCCAGCTCGCCGCGCTCCAGCACGTCGCCATAGTGATCGCCCAGCACCGGCAGCAGTACCTTGCCGGCCAGCTCCAGGTTCAGCGGTCGCCAGTCGATGTCGAAGTGCTGCGAATAAAGTGATGCCGGACCGTTCTCCAGCACGTCCATCCACCAGGCGTTGTCGGCGCCGAGCACGCCCATGTGGTTGGGCACGAGGTCGAGCAGCTGGCCCATGCCTTGCGCGCGCAGGGCTTCGCTGAAGCGGTCGAACCCTTCGCGACCGCCGAGCTCCGGGTTGATCTCGTCGTGCGCGACGACGTCGTAGCCGTGCATGCTGCCCGGCCGCGCGCGCTGGATCGGCGAGCAATACACGTGGCTGATGCCGAGCCGCGCCAGATAGGGGAGCGCGGCGATCGCATCGTCGAAGCGGAAATCCTTGTGGAACTGCACGCGGTAGGTGGCGCGCGGAATCACGGTCTCGATGCTGCGGCGCGGCGGTGTCTTGAGGGTCGGATGCGGCCGGATCGCGGCCAGCGTGCGGCAGAGCTCGAGCACACGCTCGTCGGTGGACAGTTGCAGCAGGTCGAGCGACAGCTTGCGCATCCAGTTCGGATGCTCGGACGTCGTGCCGGGCATGTTCGCCTGTTCGGCCATGCCGATGGCGTCTTCGAGCTGAACCATCATCACCTGCGACGGCGTGCTCGCGACATAGGCATGGATGGCCGATACCACCTCTGACGACAGCGTCTGCGCACCGGTGGCGCCGGCCACGGCGTCGGGCGAGAGGAAGCCCGCGCGCTGCACGGCCAGCAGCAGGCGGACGCGCTCCTGCGCGCGGTCGAAAAGCTGTTTCTCGAACAGCGCCTGATCGGGGAACAGGCCCAGCGACAGGCGCAGGCGCAGGTCGTGCCCGGTCCACCAGCCGGCCAGCGTGGCCAGGTCGTGCGTACTGATCGCGACCAGCGCGTTGCGCGGATAGTCAGCCGGCGCGATGAAGTCGTTGTCGCTGGTGCGTTCGAAGTACAGCAGCTTGTACGACAGCACATCGCTGCGCGTCATCGCGGTACGCATTTCTTCCAGCACGGTGCCCAGGTCTTCGCCGATCACCATG
>JAQGMX010000399.1 GCA_028292145.1 Variovorax sp. | reverse complement strand
GCTCGCGAAGCCAGGGAATCATGGCGTCGACGACGCGCGGATCCACCGGCGTCGTCGCGCCGTAATCGAGATAGATGGGGAAATGTGGGGTGACGTCCATGGCTGGTTCAGACTGGCTTGGTATTTGGTTTTTACGTCTTACGACTTGGCGAAGGCATTACCCAGGGCGAAGACCGAATTCGGTGCGTTCACGCGAATCGGCTTGATCACCGGCTGTGCCGAGATGGCGCGCTTGACCGCAGGCTTGTTCTCGATCTGCACGCCCTTGGCGATCTGATCGTCGACCAGCTTTTGCAGCGTGACCGAATCGAGGAATTCGACCATGCGCTGATTGAGCGATGCCCACAGTTCGTGCGTCATGCAGCGACCGGCTTCGCCCAGGCAGTTTTCCTTGCCCGCGCAGTGCGTGGCATCGATCGGCTCGTCGACCGAAACGATGATGTCCGCCACCGTGATTTCAGCGGCTTTGCGGCCAAGGCTGTAACCACCGCCGGGACCGCGGGTCGATTCGACCAGTTCGTGCCGACGCAGTTTGCCGAACAGCTGTTCCAAGTAGGACAGCGAAATCTGTTGACGCTGGCTGATTGCGGCCAGGGTCACGGGACCGGTGTTCTGGCGCAGTGCCAGATCGATCATGGCCGTGACGGCAAACCGTCCTTTGGTTGTGAGACGCATCGCAAGCTCCTTGAGTGCTTCGTAACAATGACACCGTTGCGAAATAGCTACGGTGGCGTGGTCTCCGCCTTGCCGACTTACCAGCTTCCACGCGTAAACGATACGCATCGAGAGGCAACTCGGTTCTTCATCGCGAAGTTCTTTTGTTGTTGACTGTTTCGGTCAAGTATAACAGAAGGCCTTCACATTCGCTCGGGTAAACCCCAGCGCGGCGTCAGCGGTCGCGCCGCGAAAGCCTCAGCGGGCACCGCCTGTGGGGAGAACGGCGATGTTGTCGCCGCCTGAGGCGCCGAAAGCTTGCTCTCGAAGCACGGCCAGCTGATCGCGGACGCGCCCGGCTTTCTCGAACTCCAGATTCCGTGCATGTTCGAGCATGAGTTTTTCGAGCCGCTTGATCTCGCGCGAGATGTCCTTTTCGCTCATGTCCTCGACCTTGGCGCGCTCAAGTTCGAGCTTCGCCATTTCCTTGCCGGTCTTCTCGCTGTACACACCGTCGATCAGGTCGCGGACTTTCTTCACGATACTGCGTGGCGTGATGCCGTTGGCCAGGTTGTGCGCAATCTGCTTGGTGCGCCGGCGATCGGTCTCGTCGATCGCCTTCTTCATCGAATCGGTCATGCGGTCGGCATACAGGATGGCGCGGCCGTTCAGATTCCGCGCCGCACGGCCGATGGTCTGGATCAGGCTGCGCTCCGCGCGCAGGAAGCCTTCCTTGTCGGCATCGAGGATCGCGACCAGCGACACCTCCGGGATGTCCAATCCTTCGCGCAGCAGGTTGATGCCGACCAGCACGTCGAACGTGCCCAAGCGCAGGTCGCGCAGGATCTCCACCCGCTCCACCGTGTCGACGTCGCTGTGCAGATACCGCACCTTCACGCCGTTGTCGCCGAGGTAGTCGGTCAGCTGCTCGGCCATGCGCTTGGTCAGCGTGGTGATGAGTACCCGCTCGTTCTTGTCGACGCGGATACGGATTTCCTGAAGAACGTCGTCGACCTGATGCGTCGCCGGTCGCACTTCCACCACCGGATCGATCAGCCCGGTGGGCCGAACCAATTGCTCGACGACGTTGCCCGAATGGTCCTTCTCGTACTGCGCCGGCGTCGCCGACACGAAAATGCACTGCCGCATGCGCGATTCGAACTCTTCGAACTTCAACGGCCGGTTGTCCATGGCCGAAGGCAGGCGGAAGCCGTATTCGACCAGCGTCGTCTTGCGGGCCCGGTCGCCGTTGTACATGCCGCCGAGCTGGCCGATCATCTGGTGGCTCTCGTCCAGGAACATCAGCGCGTCCTTGGGCATGTAGTCGGTCAGCGTGGCGGGCGGCTGACCGGGCGCGGCACCGGACAGGTGCCGCGAGTAGTTCTCGATGCCCTTGCAGTGTCCGATCTCGGCCAGCATTTCGAGGTCGAAGCGCGTGCGCTGCTCGATGCGCTGCGCCTCGACCAGCTTGCCCTGGCTGACGAACTCCTTCAGCCGTTCGGCAAGTTCGAGCTTGATGGTTTCGACCGCGCCCAGCACCTTGTCGCGCGGCGTCACGTAATGGCTCGACGGATAGATCGTGAAGCGCGGAATCTTCTGGCGGATGCGCCCGGTCAGCGGGTCGAACAACTGCAGCGACTCGATCTCGTCGTCGAACAGCTCGATTCGGATTGCCAGCTCGCTGTGTTCCGCCGGGAATACGTCGATGGTGTCGCCTCGCACCCGAAATGTGCCGCGCGAGAAATCCTGCTCGTTGCGCGTGTACTGCATGCGGATCAGCCGGCCGATCACGTCGCGCTGACCGATCTTGTCGCCCACCCGCATGATGAAACGCATCTGCGTGTAGTCCTCGGGCGTGCCGATGCCGTAGATGGCGCTGACCGTGGCCACGATGATGGTGTCGCGCCGCTCCAGCACGCTCTTGGTCGCCGACAGCCGCATCTGCTCGATGTGCTCGTTGATCGAACTGTCCTTTTCGATGAACAGATCGCGCTGCGGAAGGTACGCCTCGGGCTGGTAGTAGTCGTAATAGCTGACGTAATACTCGACCGCGTTCTTGGGGAAGTACTCCCGGAATTCGCTGTAGAGCTGCGCCGCCAACGTCTTGTTGGGCGCGAAGACGATCGCCGGA
>JAQGMX010000228.1 GCA_028292145.1 Variovorax sp. | reverse complement strand
TAGGCGTCGCGCAGCGAAACCACATCCAGTGCGCCGCCGGCAGCGAGAAGGCCGGGAATGGGGTCGTCTTCGCCCCATGCCATTTCTGGAGAGGGCAACTTTTCGCCGGGATTCAGCCAGGGAAGTTTCATTTGGAAGTATCGAATTTCTTGGAAGTCAGAAGAAAGTTACCAAAGCAAATACGGTAGTTTGAAAGTGTTCTAATTGACTTTTATTAACTATGAATTTCGATTGTGTCAAATATATTAAAGTAAAAAACCGTGAATTTTTTCACTGCTTTGTTGCGGAAAACTAATTTAATTCTGAGCAAATCGCACTTTGAAGACGGATGTTCGGATCCGATGCAAAAATGCCGCCATTGAAGCCTTTGCGGCATTAGCTGGCAATATTCAATTAAGTCGGTTAATTAAATTGATGATGCCGTCGTCCGGTTGGTAACAAGGAGATTTGATTTGAATTCGAGTAGTCAAAAATTTATAGCGCGCAACCGGGCGCCGCGCGTGCAGATCGAATATGACGTCGAACTATACGGGTCCGAGAAAAAAGTCGAATTGCCTTTCGTTATGGGCGTACTTGCCGACTTGTCCGGCATGCCGACGCAATCGCTTCCAGCTGTCGCCGATCGGAAATTTCTCGAGATCGACATCGACAACTTCGACGAGCGGATGAAAGCCATTCTCCCGCGTGTGGCGGTTGCGGTGCCGAACACGCTGTCCGGCGAAGGGCAATTGCTGGTGGAAGTCACCTTCGAGAGGATGGAAGACTTTTCGCCAGCAGCGATCGCCCGCAATGTGGAGCCGCTGGCTTGCCTGCTCGAGGCGCGCACGCAGCTTGCCAATCTGCAGACCTACATGGACGGCAAGGCTGGTGCGGAGGGCCTGATGAACCGGCTGCTTCAAGACCGAAGTCTGATGAAAGCCATCACTGCAAGCTCGTCGGAGGAGTCCAAATGACCGGACCCAATCCCCCGGTCGCTCAGCAGGAGCGCGCCGTCTCACTTCGCGACATCCCTCTTGCGGACCCATCGAGTTTTTCGGTATGCCTGGATCAGGAGTTCAAGCCCCGCACCGATGAAGCGCGGGGCGCTGTTGCCGCTGCCGTCCGAACCTTGGCGGAGCAGGCGCTCCTCCATGCCAGCACGCTCGACGACGATGCGTATGGCGCCATCGAAGCCATCATTGCGGAAATCGACCGGAAGCTGTCGGAACAGATCAATCTGATCCTGCATCACGAGGCGTTTCAGAAAGTCGAATCGGCTTGGCGAGGCTTGCATCACCTGGTTTCCAACACCGAAACCGACGAGAAACTGAAGATTCGCTTCATGGATATCTCGAAGGACGAACTGCGCCGGACCTTGCGTCGACACCGGGGCATCGCCTGGGATCAGAGCCCGATCTTCAAGCGCATTTATGAAGAGGAGTACGGTCAGCTTGGCGGCGAACCCTACGGCTGCCTTCTCGCCGACTACCACTTCGACCATACGCCGCCGGACGTCGAACTGCTGGCTGCTATGACGCGTATCGCTGCAGCATCGCATGCGCCGTTCATCGCCGGTTCCGCGCCGTCCCTGCTCGGAATGGAGTCATGGCAGGAACTTGCAAACCCGCGCGATCTGGCCAAGATCACCTCCAACCTGGAACACGCACCGTGGAACGCGTTCCGGGAAACGGAGGATGCCCGCTACGCAGGCCTGGCCATGCCGCGTTTTCTTGCACGTCTGCCCTACGGCGCACGGACCAATCCGGTCGATGCATTCGACTTCGAGGAAGCGACCGACGGCGCAGACCACCGGAATTACGTCTGGAACAACGCGGCCTACGCGATGGCCGTCAACATCAATCGCAGCTTCAAGCAGTACGGCTGGTGCACGATGATCCGCGGCGTCGAGTCGGGTGGCTCGGTCGAAGACCTGCCGTGTCATGTGTTTCCGACCGATGACGGCGGAATCGACATGAAGTGCCCGACCGAGATCGCCATCTCGGATCGCCGTGAGGCCGAATTGGCCAAGGCGGGTCTGATTCCGTTGGTGCATCGCAAGAACACAGGCCACGCAGCGTTCATCGGCGCGCAGTCTTTGCAGAAGCCCCAGGAGTACAGCGACCTGGACGCCACCGCAAATGCCCATCTTGCTGCGCGTCTGCCCTACCTTTTCGCCAGCACGCGGTTCGCGCACTATCTCAAATGCATCGTGCGCGACAAGATCGGCCTGTTCCGCGAGCGTGAGGACATGCAGCGCTGGCTGAACGAGTGGATCATGAATTACGTGGACGCAGATCCCGTCAATTCGTCGCAGGACACCAAGGCGCGCCGGCCGCTGGCGGCTGCCGAAGTCGTCGTCGAGGACATCGAAGACAACCCCGGGTTCTACAGCGCCAAATTTTTCCTGCGGCCTCACTTCCAGCTCGAGGGATTGACCGTCTCCCTGCGTCTGGTCGCAAAGCTGCCGTCGCTGCGCGAAGCCGTCTGAACGCCGAAGCAACTCAGCTATCTCCATTAAAAAAATCCAGGGAGTTCTCATGTCACAAGATATTTTTCTCAAGATCACCGGCATCGAAGGCGAGTCGCAAGATGCCTCGCATAAAAGCGAAATCGAAGTGCTCTCTTTCAGCTGGAAGGTTCTGCAGGAATCGACCATGCACGCAGGTTCCGGCGGGGGCGCCGGCAAGGCCACGGTCGAAGATCTGGAATTCGAGCATCACATCGATCGCTCAAGCCCCAACCTCATGAAGTACTGCCTCACTGGCAAGCATGTGCAGGAGGCCGTACTGACAGTTCGCAAGGCAGGAGGCAATCCCCTCGATTACCTGAAGCTCACGTTCTCCGATGTGATCGTCACCAGCGTCGAGCCATTCGGCTCCAATTCGGACGATCTGCGGGTCAGGGAACGCGTCCGGCTGTCCTTCTCGAAGATCAAGCAGGAATATGCGGTGCAGAACGCCCAGGGCGGCAGCGGCGGGGCAGTGACGGCCGCATACGACATCAAGGGCAACAAAGAATCCTGATTCCCGCGGCCGCTTGGCCGTCGAACTGCGGAGCAGCTCGGGCGCCACGTCGCGCCGGGTTTGCGCCGTGCTTCGTCGCGTTCTGTCAACGGCCAACGGAGTCCGAATCGCGACTCATCCATGCACATGCACGCGTCCTCTTTCACGACTCCCGTCATCGCTGGCCTCCGGCGTGCAGTGCCCACTGCGCTGCGTTTTCTGGCACTGATTGTCCTTTCGGCGAGTGCGTGGATCACACCCTCTGGCGCACAGGGGTTTCAACCTCCGCGTGAGCAGACGATGCTCGACATCACCATCACCGCGTCGAACGACCTCAATCGCGACGAAAAGGAGCGTGCAGCGCCGGTACTGGTGCACCTTTACGAGCTGCGCTCTTCAGCACGGTTCGAAGCAGCGGATTACTTCTCGCTGCAGTCGGACGATCGTGCCGCGTTGGGCGGCGACCTCCTGAAAAGCGAAGAGTTCATCTTGCGACCGGGAGAGCAGAAGCGCATCCGGCGCAAATCCCATCCGGACGTGGAGGCCGTCGCCCTGATGGTCGGCTATCGCGAGCTGGCTCAGGCCGATTGGCGTGCGGTCAAGCACCTTGAACCTGCGCCTGAAGCGGCGTGGTACCGCATGCCGTTTCCGGCCAATCGACTCAAGCTTGCAGTTCAGCTGCAGCGGCAAGGTATCCAGGTTGTCCATGTCGACTGAGCGCGCCAAAAAGCCCGGTGATTCGCGCCGGGACCGTGAGCAACGCAGAGAGCTGTCGTCATGAGCTGGTACAACAAGGTCGCCTGGAGCGAAGGCCTGTTTCTGCGTCCACAGCTCTTCCAGCAGCAGGAACGGTATCTCGAGCAGCTCGCGCACAAGCGTGCATCGGCGCTGGGTCCGTTTTTCTGGGGCTTCGGCCATTACAGCCTCGATGCGGAATCGCTTTCAGTCGGGAAGCTCGTGCTGGCGAGTGCGACCGGCATCTTCGCGGACGGCACGCCGTTCGACATGCCCGGATCGACGCCGCCGCCTGCGCCGCTTGCGATCCTGCCGGAGCACCTCGAGCAGGTGATTCACCTGGCAGTTCCGGCACGCATGCCGAACGGAGAGGAAACCAGTTTCGGAGAAGGCGGTGCGTCCACGTCGTCACTGGCCAGGTTCTCTATATTCGATGTCGAACTGCGCGATGCCAACTCGGTCGGCCAAGGTCCGAAGACGGTCCAGCTGTCCCATCTGCGGCTGAGGCTTCTGCCCCAGCGGGAACTCACCGACGCCTGGATCGGCTTGCCTTTGACGCGCGTGACGGCGCTCCGTTCGGACGGCAGCATCACGCTCGACAGCCAGCTCATTCCTCCCGTCACGGGCTTTGGCGCGAGTTCGCAGCTGTTCGACTGGGTGAGCCGCTTGCAGGGGCTGTGCCGGCTTCGCGCCGAGTCGCTTGCGGGCCGGTTGAGCGGCAACGACGGCAAATCCGGGGATGCGGCCGAGGTTTCCGACTTTCTGCTGCTCCAGATTCTGAACCGCTGCGAACCGATCCTCACGCACTGGCTGGAGGTGGCGGAGACACCGCCCGAAGATGTCTACCTGCTTCTGCGATCGATGGCCGCAGAGCTGTCGACTTTCGTCCGCGCCAGCACGCGCCGGCCTGTTGCGCACCCCCCGTACCGTCATATCGATCCGGCTTCGTCGTTCACGATGCTGGTTGCAGACGTCCAGTCGCTGCTGAACGATGTTCTCGTCAGAAGCGCGCAAAGCATTCCGCTCGAACGTCGCGAAAACGGGCTGCAGATCGCCAACGTACCGACGCCGGAACTGCAGGGATTCTCCGGTCTTGTGCTTGCCGTCGCGGCCCACGTGCCGCCCGATCAACTCGCGGTCCAGTTCGCGGCGCGCTGCAAGGTCGGGCCCAGCGATCGTCTTGCTGAACTTATACGGACGCATTTGCCGGGCATTCCGCTGCAGCCGTTGCCGGTGCCGCCAAGACAGATTCCGTTCAGCGCCGGGTTCGTCTACTTCCAGATCGAGCCGCGCGGGCCTTTGTGGGAGCATTTGACGCAACACGGCGGACTCGGCCTGCACGTTGCCGGTGACATTCCGGGCTTGCGCCTCGAACTCTGGGGCGTTCGCGAAAAATGAACGACGACAGCTATTCAGGCCTCGACATGAGCGACGAAAAAGAAGTCGCAGACGACGTGTCATACGTTGCCAGACAGCCGCCGACCCTTGCAGCCGAGCCTTCAATGCAATCGCGACTCGTAAAAATAAAGGCAGCGCGAAATCCACTGCTGGAAGCGGCCCAGCCGCTGTTGAGAGCGCTTGCCGATATGCCGGAATCGCTCAACCCCGATGAGGTCGAGACGCTTCATCGGCTTCTGACGCGCGAAGTGTCGAGCTTTCAGTCCTTGTGCAACAGTGCGCAGGTGCGCCACGAGCACGCGGTCGGAGCGAGTTATGCGCTGTGCACCGCCATCGACGAGGCCGCCCACAGCACGCGATGGGGTGGAGGTGCTGCCGGCGGCGGGGCGGGCATCTGGGCTGGCCGGCAACTGGCAGTTGCATTCCACGACGACGCGCGTGGCGGGGACAAGGTCTTTCTGCTCATCGGACGGCTTGTCGCCGGTCCTGACGAACACATCGATCTGCTCGAACTGCTGTATTTCGTTCTGGGACTCGGTTTCGAAGGGCGCTACGCGACAGCCGTCAGCGGACGCCGCCAGATCGAAACCATTCGGCATCGTCTTCTTTCCCTCTTGAGCACGTCGCGCGCGGAAGTGGCCAATGCCTTGTCGCCTGAATGGCAGGGTGTCGCGGTCGGGCGCTTCAGGCGTTTGCACGTGATGCCGCCATGGTTGACGGCGCTGATCGCCACGCTGGCTTTGTTCGCTCTTTTCGGCTTCTACAAGTACCGGCTTCTGCGTATCCAGGCCGACGTCGTTCAGCGCATTGTGGCGGTCGGGAAGATGCAGCCGGCAGCGCCTGCAATCCCTGCCGTCCGGGCACTTCGTTTGAAGGAACTGCTGTCCGCAGAAATCGCACGGGGCACCGTCAGCGTTCAGGAAGACGCATTGCAGAGCGCGGTGACGTTCCGGGGCGACGAGATGTTCGTTGCCGGTCAGTCCCGCCTGAATGCGCAAATTCTGCCGGTGCTTGCGAAAGTCGCTGCGGAGATCGGGCAGGTCGCCGGCGCAGTGCGGGTTGTCGGCCACACCGACAACCGCCCGATCCGGACCCGCTCGGTTCCGGACAACCAGACGTTGAGCGAACGTCGCGCCACGGCAGTGGCAGCGGTACTGGAAGCAGAAGGTGTTGAGCACGGTCGCCTGAAAGTCGAGGGGCGTGCGGATGCCGAACCTGTTGCCGATAACGCCACGCCAGCGGGCAGGGCGCGCAACCGACGCGTCGACATCGTTGTGAGCCTCGGCACCGCCTCCCTTCCTACGGCACCTCCTGCACCTCAGATTCATTGACCCGTCAAGCCATGCGTCCATTCACTCGATTCCTTGCGTCTGTGTTCACGCGGCAGACGCTCGGCTTTGCGCTGCTTTTCGGTCTTGCCTTGCTGGTCTGGTTCGCGGGGCCGGCCATCGCAGTCGACGGATTTCGTCCTCTGGCGTCCGATCCGGTGCGAATCTCCTGCGTGCTGCTGCTGGTCGTGCTGTCGGTGCTGTGGCTGGCTTCGGGACCGTTGAGCCTTGTCGCGGTGGCGGCGATAGGGCTGTTGATCTGGCAGGCAGGACCGTCTCTTACGCTGGGCGATGAAAAACCACTCGCGGCAGCGTGGGTGCGCAGTCTGCTCATCGCGCTGCTCGCGCTCGGCTGTGCGCTCTATTGGCTGCATCGCCTGGTGGCCGCCATGCGAAGCAACGACGAATTTCTCGCCAACGTCCTTTCGTTCGGGCAGCGTCGCGTTATCGAGGAGCCGGCCAGGGAAGAGCTCAAGGATGTCGCAGCGACAGTCAGACGTGCCGTGGCACGCCTGCGCACGCTGCGGATGCGGGGTGGCGCTTGGCGAACGGTTCTGGAGGGCAAGCGATATCTGTATGAGCTTCCCTGGTTCCTCATATTAGGCAGCCCGGAGGCTGGAAAGACCACGGCGCTGCGCAATGCCGGCCTTCAGTTTCCGCTGACGCCAGACACCGGCATGCTCCCGCGCAGTCTTCAATCTGGAAGCGACAGTGGAACGCTGCACTGCGACTGGTGGTTCGCGAACGAAGCGGTGCTGATCGACACCGCTGGTCGCTACACCACGCACGCCCGCAACCGGGAAAAGGATTCGTCCGAATGGCTCGGCTTCCTCGGCATGCTGAGAAAACACCGCACAAGGGCGCCCGTCAACGGCGTGATCGTTGCGTTGAGCATGGTCGAGTTGCTGCAGATGACGGCTTCGCAGCGGGCCGACCATGCCGTCTGCCTGCGCGACAGGCTGCTGGAACTGCGGCAGCGGTTGGGCATCAGGTTTCCTGTCTACGTGATCGTGACGAAGACCGATGTACTTCGCGGGTTCACAGCGTATTTTCAGTCGCTGACAAGTGAGGGCAGGGCACAGCCATGGGGCTTCACGCTCGCCTACCGCGACACCGAGCGAAGCGTTGCGGACAAGACCCTGCACGACGAGATCGGCGAAGGTCTGGGCAAGCTCGAGACGCGTCTCGCCGACGGCCTGCGTGCGCGCATGAGCGAAGAGTTCGATGGCAACCGCCGTCGCATCCTCTTCGCGTTGCCGAACGAGTTTTCCGGCGCGCTGGGTGCGTTGCGTGAAGTGCTCGATCCCCTGTTCCTGGACTCCCGCTACGACGCCACCCAGGCGATGTCGACGCTGCGCGGTGTCTATTTCACGAGCGGCGCGCAGGCCGACATCGACCTGCCGGCAGATCCGCACACGCTGATGCAGCGTTTGCGTCGGTCGGTGACGGGAGCCGTCCCCACATCCGACACACGGCCCGCGCATGCGGGGCAGGGGTTCTTCCTTCAGGATGTGCTGAAGAAAGTGATTTTTCCCGAGGCGCATCTGGTGCAGCCGAATTTGAGCTGGGAGCTGCGATTTCTTGTTCTGCGACTGCTGGGCCACATTTCAGCCATCGCGATCTTCGTTTGGCTTGCCGGGGCGCTGGCGTCGAGCTTCGCCAGCAACCGCGACTATCTCAATGCCGTGGGCGAGCGGACTGCTTTGCTGACCGAGCGGGTACGCAGCGTCTTCGCGGCATCGACACCCACCGGCACACCTGAATTGCTGGAAGCGGCGCGCACCCTGACGACACGGGCCGGTCTCGACGCAGCGCACCCGCCGGTGCGTCTCACCTACGGTTTGTACAGCGCATCGCCCGCAGTCGAGGCGGGATCCAAGACCTACTCGAATCTACAGACCGCGATGTTGCTTCCCCCCGTCCTGCGTCGGATGGAGCAGGTGCTCGCGCAGAGTCTGAAGGATGGCGACAGCCGGGCGGCCTACGACGGCCTTCGCGTCTACAAGCTGCTCCACGATCGACAGCACTATGTCGAGGCAGGCGGCGCAGCCAGCGTCAGGGAGTGGGTACGCCGGGACTCGCAGCTTCTGGCCGACGCTGTCCGCGGCGGGGCAACCGACACGTCAGGCAT
>JAQGMX010000384.1 GCA_028292145.1 Variovorax sp. | reverse complement strand
CAGAGTTCCGTCCGCGAAAGTCCGTACGAGAGTGAACGCCTGTCGCTCTACGTGCCGGACGGTGCAAAGCTGAAAAAAGTGCTCGACGAGCTGGAACTGGAGCGGCAGAGCGGCGATTGGGACACCAACTGCAGCGGCACCTTCCGGACGGTGCGCAGCACGCTTTCCATCGCCCGCACGACGACCAACGGCTATGCCGACCTGATGCTGCGGCAGACCGGCTCGAACAGCCGGTCGAGCCTGGTGGGCGAGGAATGCGTGACGCGGGAACGGCCAGCGACCTTCAAGTCGACTTCGGTGCATTTCGACGGGACGAAATACCAGGTCCCAAAGGCGCTGAAGACGGATTGATTATTCAGCGCAGCGAATGCCTTGCGGCGCGCCCGATACTTGCCGCATCAACGCCGAAGAAATCGCGCAGCGCGGCGCGCGTGTCGCTCCGCCCGAAACCGTCCGTGCCCAGCGTGAGATAGCGCCGGCCTTCGGGCAGGAAGGCGCGAATGCTTTCCGGCACGGCGCGCACGTAGTCGGTCGCGGCGACGATCGGCGCGTCGGAACCGGCGAGCTGCTGCGCGATGAAGGGCGTTTCGGTAACGGCAGCTGAACGGCCGCCCTGCCCTTTGAGCGTCGCCGTCTCGCAGCGTGCGCCGTCGCGCGCCAGTTCGCTCCAGCTGGTCACGCTGAACACTTCGACCGCGACGCCTTCTTCCGCCAACGATTGCGCGGCCTTAACAACTTCGTTCAGGATCGCGCCCGAACCCATCAGCGTGACCTGGGTCGCCGTGTCCGGACCGTAGCGTCCGAAGCGATAGCAGCCGCGCAGCACGTCGCCGTGCGCCTCCGACGGCAGGCTCGGTTGTGCGTAGTTCTCGTTCATCAGCGTGACGTAATAGAAGACGTCGCGCTGCTCGACCATCATTTCGCGGATGCCGGCATCGACGATCACAGCCATCTCGCCCGCGTAGGCCGGGTCGTAGGCCTTGCAATTCGGGATCGTTGCCGCCACGAGATGGCTGGAACCGTCCTGATGCTGAAGGCCTTCGCCGCCGAGCGTGGTGCGGCCCGAGGTCGCGCCGAGCAGGAAGCCGCGGGCGCGCTGGTCGGCGGCGGCCCAGATCGCATCGCCGACGCGCTGGAAGCCGAACATCGAGTAATAGATATAGAACGGCAGCATCGCCAGACCGTGCACGCTGTAGCTGGTGGCTGCCGCCGTCCAGCTGGCGATGGCGCCAGCCTCGCTGATCCCTTCTTCCAGGATCTGGCCGTCGGTCGCTTCGCGGTAGCTGATGATCGAATCGATGTCTTCGGGCGAATACCGCTGGCCGACGCTCGAATAGATGCCGACCTGCTTGAACAGGTTCGCCATGCCGAAGGTGCGCGCCTCGTCGGCGACGATCGGCACGATGCGCGGGCCGAGAGCCTTGTCCTTGAGCAGCGCGCCGAGCATCCGCACGAATGCCATCGTGGTGCTCATGTCCTTGCCGTCGGCGGCGATCGCGAATTGGGCGTAGCCGGCCAACTCGGGCTTCGGCACGACGTCGCAAGCCGTCTCGCGGCGCGGCATCGAGCCGCCGAGCGCTGCCCGGTGCGACTTCAAATACTGCATCTCGACGCTGTCTTCCGCCGGCTTGTAGAACGACAGCGAAGTCGCCTGCTCGTCGGTCAGCGGCAGGCCGAAGCGGTTGCGGAAACCGATCAGGTCGGCGCTCTCGAACTTCTTGTGCGAATGCGTCGTCATGCGGCCCTGCCCCGCGCCCATTCCATAGCCCTTCTTGGTGTGGGCGAGGATCACGGTCGGCTGGCCGCTGTGCGCAGCGGCCGCAGCGTAGGCGGCGTGAATCTTGACGATGTCGTGGCCGCCGCGCTTCAGGCGGTCGATCTGCTCGTCGGTCATGCCTTGGGCCAGCTTGCGGAGTTCTTCGTTCTGCCCGAAGAAGGTGTCGCGGTTGAAGCGGCCGTCCTTCGCTGCGAAGGTCTGCATCTGGCCGTCGACCGTCTCGCCCAGCGCGCGGGCCAGCGCGCCGGTGGTGTCGCGGGCGAAGAGGCCGTCCCAGTCGCTGCCCCAGACCAGCTTGATCACGTTCCAGCCGGCGCCGGCAAACAGACGTTCCAACTCGTCGATGATCCGTCCGTTGCCGCGCACCGGGCCGTCCAGGCGCTGCAGGTTGCAGTTCACGACCCAGACGAGGTTGTCGAGTTTCTCGCGTGCGGCAAGCGTCAGTGCGCTCATCGATTCGGGCTCGTCCATCTCGCCGTCGCCGAACACGCCCCAGACCTTGCGCGCGCCGCAATCGAGCAACTGGCGGTCGGTGAGATAGCGCATGAACCGCGCGTGGTAGATCGAACTGATCGGGCCGATGCCCATCGAACCGGTCGGGAACTGCCAAAAATCCGGCATCAGGTAGGGATGCGGGTAGCTGGAGAGGCCGCGTGCGCCCTTGCCTTCGGTGAAGGCGGGCGCGGTCAGTTCCTGACGGTAGTGGCCGAGGTCTTCCTCCGTCAGCCGACCTTCCAGATAGGCCCGTGCGTAGACGCCGGGCGAGCTGTGCGGCTGGAAGAACACCAGATCGCCCACATGACCCGTCTCATTTCGCGCATGGAAGAAATGATTGAAGCCGACCTCGAACAGATCGGCGGCACTGGCGTAACTCGCGATATGACCGCCGAGTTCGCCGTAGGAATGGTTGGCCTTGACCACCATCGCGAGCGCGTTCCAGCGCATCAGCGAAGCCAGCCGCTCCTCGATGGCGAGATCGCCGGGAAACGCCGGCTGGTCGGTGACGGCGACCGTGTTGACGTAGGGCGTCGCGAAGTCCGGTTTCCAGCCGATGCCCTGGCCGCGCGCGACCTGCGCGAGTGCGTCGAGCACCTGGCGAGCCCGCGCCGGGCCTCCGGACTGGACCAGCGCCAGCAGCGCGTCACGCCATTCGGCGGTTTCGGCGGGGTCCGGATCGACCGGATGGAGAAGAGAATCGGAGGTCGCAGGAGCGTTCATTTGCTTGAAAGGCCGCAGGCCGAGTCGTTCGATGATCGCTGCGAGTTTGCACGCTAAAGACCAGCAAGGATCAGTGTAGATGTCGCGGCCGGCGCCCGCCGCCGTGGCCACCGCCGGTGCCTGGACCGCCCGAACCGCCGCTGCCGCCGCTTCCGCGCGGGCGCTTGCCGATTTCGAGCGAATTGACGAGTGCATCGAAGCGGTCGCCGAAGAGCTTGTCGATCTCCGCGACGACGCCGCCGAGTTCGGCGCCGTCGAAGTGCCGCTCCATCAGGTTGACGACGTCTTCCACCAGCAGGTCGCGCTGCACCTGCATGATCGCGGCCGGATTCGGTCCGACGAACAGCATGATGAAGTCGTCGCGCGATTCCTCTTCGGGACCGCCCTCTTCTTCGTCGAAATCGGTGTCGTAGAAGGTGATCTCGATCGCGGCGCCTTGTTCGGCGAGTTCGTTGAGTGCCATGCACATCTCGTCGAGTTCCTGGCGGAAGTCTTCGTCGCCGGCGACCGTCCAGCACATCTGGAGCATGTGCTCCTTGGGCTCGAAACGCAGACCGGGCTCTTCTTCATAGGAACTGGTGGCGCCGTCGGCCAGCGACTTGGCGCCTGCGTAGGTCCAGAGCGGCTTCAACGCCTCCTGAATCTGCGCGAATGTGACATCGGATCGCAGCGGTACGTCGCCGTGCACATGGATCTCGAATGGAGCGTTGTAGCGAGGCATGTCTTGCTCCCTTTTTGGTGTGGTGGTGCCCGTACCGGCCTTGAACCGGCGTGCCCATAGCGGGAAGCGGCGAATTTTAAGCGTATTGCCTGGATGGCCGGATGGCGCCCGTGGGAGGGACTCCGTCTGCGCGTTTGCAGGCACCGAAGGAACTGCCGCACTCGGCTCGCGAGGCGCTCGATCGTCCTTGCACGTGACCGAAAAAACAGACTGAAGGAATGTAATACCTTCGATTTAAACAAAACCCTCTGCCTAAGTCGGCTATTGCGCAATGTGAAAAAAAAGTGTGGCGAATGTCACATCGATTCAGATATTCCAACCTATTTTTCAGATAAACGCGGCATTGAACGCAGCTTCGTGAAAACCCCAATCAAAAGCTTCAAGGCCAGAAAAGACCGGTGTTTGCCATGCTGATCGAGAGGCTACCCAATTCGCTGCCAAATTCATAAAACCCAAATAGATCGTTGATATGAAAGGATTTTTTGCAGCATTTTTTGTGCGGCGCCTTGTCCTACAAAACAAAGCGCGCTTTCGTTCCGCGCCAACGCTGCTTCACAGGGAGATCACATTTTTTGACAATCGTGTTCGACTGTGTACTTTAGGCGTAGTTGATGCGTCTAGTCACAAAAATTAAGATTTCCTCACCGAAACAAATCGGCAGTTCAATCAATTACCAATTTGAGGCTTCAAATGAAATCTGCAATTATCAAATTCCTGCG
>JAQGMX010000369.1 GCA_028292145.1 Variovorax sp. | reverse complement strand
GCCACCGATTGCAGCGCGGCGAGGACTTTGTCTTGTTGTGCTTTCAGGACGATCATTTCTTACCTCTCCTCTGGATTCAATTGAGTTCTTCAGCCCTTGAGCGTTTGCTCGAGGACGTGGAGTTGCTGGTTGAGCTCGGTGAGCTGCTGGCGTTCGCCGGAAATCTTGCGCACGGCATGCAGCACGGTGGTGTGGTCGCGGCCGCCGAACAGCTCGCCGATTTCCGGCAGGCTTTTCTGCGTCAGTTCCTTGGCCAGGTACATCGCGATCTGGCGCGGCCGCGCGATGCTGGCCGGGCGCTTCTTGCTGTACATGTCGGCGACCTTGATCTTGTAGTAATCGGCCACCGTCTTCTGGATGTTTTCCACCGAGATCTGCCGGTTCTGGATCGACAGCAGATCGCGCAACGCCTCGCGGGCCAGCGCGATCGAAATCTCTTTCTGGTTGAAGCGCGAATACGCCAGGATCTTTCGCAACGCGCCTTCGAGCTCACGCACGTTCGAGCGCACGTTCTTCGCGACGAAGAAAGCGACCTCTTCCGGCATGTCCGCCGATTCGGCGCGCGCCTTGTTGATAAGAATCGCGACGCGCATTTCCAGCTCGGGCGGCTCGATCGCGACCGTGAGGCCGGAATCGAAGCGCGACACCAGCCGCTCGTGGATGTCGGCCAGACCCTTGGGGTAGGTATCGGACGTCATCACGATGTGCGATTTCTTGGCGAGCAAGGCTTCGAACGCATTGAAGAATTCTTCCTGCGTGCGGTCCTTGTTGGCGAAGAACTGGACATCGTCGATCAGCAGCAGATCGAGCGAGTGATAGCGCTCCTTGAACTCGTCGAAAGTCTTCCGCTGATACGCCTTGACCACATCCGACACGAACTGTTCGGCATGGATGTAGAGAACTTTGGATTCGGGCCGGTCGACCATCAGCCGGTTGCCCACCGCGTGCATCAGATGGGTCTTGCCCAGACCGACGCCGCCGTAGATGAACAACGGGTTGTAGAGATGGCCCGGCATGCCCGCCACGTGCATTGCCGCAGCCCGCGCCATGCGATTGGCCGTACCTTCGACGAGCGTGTCGAAAGTGAGGCCCGAGTTGAGCCTGTTCTTGAAGCCGTTGGACGCTGCGTCCTCGCCGATGCTGCCGCCGCCAGCCATGCCGCCACCGCTGTCGCGCGGCACGTCGGTGTCCGACATGACAGGCATGGGCGACGAACGCACGGGCGCTTCCCTCGGAGCGAGCGCTAACTCGACGATGACCGACTGACCGTAGATCTTCTCGGCCATGGCCGCGATCTTGCCGGCGTACTGGGCCCGGATCCAGTCGAGCTTGAAACGGTTCGCGACGAACACGGTCATGCGCGACAAGTCGTCGGTGACCTGGGCGGTCAGCGGCTTGATCCAGGTGTTGAATTGCTGCTCGGAGAGCTCCTGCGCGAGCTGGTCGACGCAGGCCTGCCAGAGGCTCTGGCCTACGCCCTCAGAGGGCATGGGCGCGCTGAAATGGGGGATGTCCCTCGTTCATTTTCTGGTTGTCGTGTTGTGGATATTTGCGCCGTAAGCCGCCTCGCATTCTAACTTGTCAAAGCCTTATCCACATGCATCGGCGACCCGGGCAAAACGGGTATTCCAGAGCGCCGGGCGGGTCCATGTTTGGCGGTTGTCCAAATCTTTGCGATAATCGCGGGCTTTTCCCTGAAAGCTCTTGTGTTTCGGGGATCTTCCGCTCATCCCGCCATGGCGCTCGACACCGAGGGCAAGGCACTCCCCGAGCAGGGGACCAGGAAATCATCATGAAACGCACCTATCAAGCTTCCAAAGTCCGCCGCGCCCGCACTCACGGCTTCCTCGTCCGCATGAAGACCCGTGGCGGCCGTGCCGTCATCAACGCTCGCCGCGCCAAGGGCCGCAAGCGTCTGGCCGTCTAAGCGTCCAGGTCGTCCAGGACAACGCCGACCGGCGCCGCAGCACTCTTGTGGAGCAGCAGCTACCGCAACGGTCGGACCGGCTTCGGCGTCTCAAGACCCGCGCGCAATTCCAGGCTGCCCTCGCTGGTGCCACCGTGGCGCGCACTCCCCATTTCGCCCTCCATCGCTGCGCTCTCGAAGCGCGGCCCGATGCTGCGCCGCTGTTCGACTCCACGGACGACGTGTGGCTGGGAGCGATGGTGCCCAAGCGCTGGGCGAAACGCGCGGTCACGCGCAACGCCATCAAAAGGCAGATCTATAACGTGAGCGACGCGGTGGAAACTTCCCTTCCCCACGCCGCACACGTCGTACGCCTGCGCGCGGCGTTCGACCGCAAGGAATTCGTGAGCGCCACGTCGGAAAAGCTCAAGGCTGCCGTGCGCGCCGAACTCCAGCAGCTCATGCAGCGAGCGCGTGTGGCGCGGCCATGATCGCGCGCCTGCTCATCGTCCTCGTCAAAGGCTACCGGCTGCTCCTGAGCCCGTGGCTCGGGCAGTCCTGCCGCTTCGAGCCGACCTGCTCCGCCTATGCGATCGAAGCGTTGCGAACCCGCGGCGCTGCGGTCGGAAGCTATCTGACAGTCTGCCGCATCGCGCGTTGCCAGCCTTGGTGCGAGGGCGGGCACGATCCCGTGCCGCAGCCGAAGCCCCGTTTTTTCTCCTCTGCCATTTCCTCCGCTATTTCTTCCGACAAGAAGTCTTCTTCATGAACGATATCCGCCGCACCATCCTGCTGGTGATCTTTGGTTTCTCGCTGGTGATGCTGTGGGACCAATGGCAGGTCCACAACGGCAAGAGCCCGACCTTCCTGCCGTCCTCGAAACCAGCCGCCAGCGCGGCCGCCCCCACGCCGCCGAGCGTGGTGCCGCCGACTGCCAACGGCGTACCGAACGCGGTCGGCGGTGCAGCCGGTGCAGCCGGCGCGGCAGCCGTTCCCGGCGGCATCACGCCGATGGCGACGCCGGCCGAGCGCATCGTCGTCAGCACCGACGTACTCCAGCTGACCTTCGACACCGAAGGCGGCTCGATCGTCGAAAGCGAATTCATCCAGCACGACGACCTCGCCACCAAGGACAGCAAGCCCTTCGTGCTGCTCGACCAGAGCCCCAACCGCTTCTACGTCGCGCAGACCGGCCTGATCGGCGGTACCTTCCCAACGCACAAGACGCCGATGAAGTTCACCGGCGACCGTGCGCTGAAGGACGGCGCCAGCGATCTGGTGCTGCGCTTCGAATCGGCCGACCTGGGCGGCGTGAAGCTCGTCAAGACCTGGACGCTCAAGCGCGGCGCCTACGACATGACCGTGCGCCACGACATCGTCAACACCGGCACCGCGCCGGTGTCGCCGCAGCTCTACATGCAGATCGTGCGCGACGGCAACAAGCCGCCGGGCGAGTCGTCGTTCTATTCGACCTTCACCGGCCCGGCCGTCTACACCGAAGAGAAGAAGTACCAGAAGGTCGACTTCAAGGACATCGAGAAGGGCAAGAACGACTTCGTCAAGCAGTCGCCCAACGGCTACGTCGCGATGGTCCAGCACTACTTCGCCAGCGCCTGGCTGCTGGCCGACGGCGTGCAGCGCGACATCTTTGCGCGCAAGGTCGACAACAACCTCTATGCCATCGGCATGATCACGTCGCCGGGCGAAGTGGCGCCAGGTGCGACCAAGTCTGTCGACGCGCGCTTCTTTGTCGGTCCGCAGGCCGAAAAGACGCTCGAAGCCGTCGCGCCGGGCCTGGAACTGGTCAAGGACTACGGCATTTTCACCATCATTTCCAAGCCGCTCTACTGGCTGCTCGACAAGCTCCACGGCATCCTGGGCAACTGGGGTTGGTCGATCGTCGCGCTGGTGGTGCTGTTGAAAGCCGCCTTCTACTGGCTCAATGCCAAGGCCTACGCCAGCATGGCCAAGATGAAGGCCATCAATCCGAAGATCACGGAAATGCGCGCGCGTCTCAAGGACAAGCCGCAGGAAATGCAGCAGGAGATGATGCGGATCTACAAGTCGGAGAAGGTCAATCCGATGGGCGGCTGCTTCCCGATCGTGATCCAGATCCCCGTGTTCATCGCGCTGTACTGGGTGCTGCTGTCGAGCGTCGAAATGCGCCACGCGCCGTGGATCCTGTGGATCCAGGACTTGTCGGCACCGGACCCGTGGTACATCCTGCCGGTCGTCATGACCGCGACATCGCTGTTCCAGACCTGGCTCAACCCGACGCCACCCGATCCGATGCAGGCCAAGCTGATGTGGATCATGCCGCTCGCTTTCAGCGTGATGTTCATCTTCTTCCCAGCTGGACTGGTGCTGTACTGGATCACGAACAACATCTTGTCGATCGCGCAGCAGTGGTTCATCAACAAGCGCCTCGGGGTTCTCGGCAAGTAACTGCCGCGTCACCGCCAGAGCAATTCCATCAGGGCCGCGCAAGCGGCCCTTTTGTTTTTTGAAAGAATGAAGCCATGTTCGCCCGCACTTCCGACCCCATCATCGCCATCGCCACGGCCCCCGGGCGCGGCGCCGTGGGCATCGTGCGCGTGTCCGGTCGCGACTTGGCGCCGCTGATCGACGCGCTCTGCGCGCGGCAGCTGAAACCGCGCGAGGCGACCTACCTGCCGTTCCGCGACGCAGCCGGCCAGCCCATCGACCACGGATTGGCGATCCATTTCCCGTCGCCGCATTCGTTCACCGGCGAAGACGTGCTCGAACTGCAGGCGCACGGCGGCCCGGTCGTGCTGCAACTGCTGGTTGCGCGTTGCCTCGAAGCGGCTGAAGAAATCGCCAGCGCCGGATCGCGGCCAAACCTGCCGAATCTGCCGAACCTCCGCGTGGCCGAGCCCGGCGAATTCAGCCAGCGCGCCTTTCTCAACGGCAAGATCGACCTGGCGCAGGCCGAAGCCATCGCCGACCTGATCGACGCCAGCACCGAAGCCGCGGCGCGCAGCGCGGGCCGTTCACTGTCGGGCGAGTTCTCGAAAGAGATCCACACGCTGCGCGATGCGCTGATCCACCTGCGCATGCTGGTCGAGGCGACGCTGGATTTTCCGGAGGAAGACATCGATTTCCTGCAGAAAGCCGATGCGGCAGGCCAGTTGACGGCCCTGCAGCGCCAGCTCGCGCAGGTGCAGCAGCGGGCGCGCCAGGGCGCGTTGTTGCGCGAAGGCATCAAGGTGGTGATCGCCGGGCAGCCGAACGCCGGCAAGAGCTCGCTGCTCAACGCGCTGGCCGGCGCCGAACTGGCGATCGTCAGCGCCGTCGCCGGCACGACGCGCGACGTGGTGTCGCAGACGATCCAGATCCAGGGCGTGCCGCTGCATGTCGCCGACACCGCCGGCCTGCGCGACAGCAGCGACGAGGTCGAGCAGATCGGCGTCGCCCGCGCCTGGAGCCAGATCGAGAGCGCCGACGCGGTGCTTTTCCTGCACGACCTGACGCGCGCTGCCCTGCCCGACTATGCAAAAGCTGACGCCGACATTCTTCGCACGCTTGGCGAAAAGCTGCCGCCCGGCGTACCGGTGCTCGACGTCTGGAACAAGCGCGACGCGATGCCGGGCGGTGTGGCCAGTGCGGCTGGTCCGGCGACCGAAGAAAACAGCATCGCGATCTCCGCGAAAACCGGTGACGGCATCGAGGCGTTGCGCCAGCGGCTGCTTGCCATTGCCGGCTGGCAGGCGCTGCCGGAAGGCGTCTATCTGGCGCGCGCGCGCCATGTGCAGGCGCTGGAACGTGTCGACCGGCATGTCGCCATCGCCGTCGATGTGCTCGCTGCGCGCATGCCGGCGCTCGATCTGCTGGCGGAGGAACTGCGGCTGTCTCAGAACGCTTTGAACGAAATCACGGGCAGCTTCGGTGCAGATGAGCTCTTAGGTGAGATTTTTTCCCGCTTTTGCATAGGAAAGTAATCCAAAAGTTCGAAAGAGGACTCGTCGAACTGGTTGCATTTGGCTACATTTCGACGCATGACTTCCTCGATCCAGGCGCTTCGCGATGCCGTCGTCAACAACACCAACTACGACGCGTTCGCGCCGGGGTTGTCGGCGAAGCAATGGGCCTTGCTCGAAACCTACATGCAGACGATCGATCTGGCCGCTGGCCAGACGCTGATCAGCCAGGGCGCTCAGGATCGCGGGTTGTTCTTCATCGAGAGCGGCGTGCTGAGCGTGCATCTCGTGGGCGACAAAGGCGAGATGCGGCTGGCGATCCTGAATCCGGGCTCGGTCGTCGGCGAGGGATCGTTCTTTTCGCACCTGCCGCGGTCGGCCAGCGTTTCGGCGATGGGGTCTGCGCGCTTGTGGCGCATGACGCCGCCGCGCTTCGGCGAGCTTTCGATCCGTCAGCCGGAACTTGCGCTGGAGATCGCGATGTCGCTCGGCGGTGTTATCGCGCGGCGACTGGTCGACCGCATGAAGCGTGTGGCGGTGACCTGAAATCCTGACGCTGCCATCTCGGGCGTTCAGACGCTCAGCCGCGCTGCAGCCGGGCAACCGCCAGCGCCAGCGCTTCTGGCTTACCCGATAACACCAGCGTGTCGCCGTCGGTCAGAACCGTCTGCGCATCGTTTTTTACCGCCTTGCCGTCCTGCCGCCGGATGTTGGCCACATGCACGCCGACGGTTTCCAGCGCCAGCGCGCCGATGCTCTGGCCGACGGCGCGCGCGTCGGCGGTCAGCGTGAAGGTGTTGAGCCGCTCGTGGTCGATCTCGTCGGCCTTGTCGTCGTCGGCGCCGTGGAAGTAGCCGCGCAGCAGGTTGTAGCGGGCGTCGCGCAGGTCCTGCACGATGCGGATCACGCGCCGCATCGGCACGCCGACCAGCGCCAGCGCATGGCTGGCCAGCATCAGCGAGCCCTCGATGGCTTCGGGCACGACCTCGGTCGCGCCGGCGGCCTGCAGTTGTTCGAGGTCGAGATCGTCCTGTGTCCGCACGATCACCGGCACCTGCGGCGCATGCGAGCGGGTGTGCGCCAGCACCTTGAGCGCGCCCGGCACGTCCAGGTAAGTGACCACTACCGCGCTGGCCCGCGCCAGGCCGGCCGCCATCAGCGCCTGCAACCGTGCGGCGTCGCCGAAAACGACCGAATCGCCGGCTGCGGTGGCCTGGCGCACGCGGTCCGGGTCCAGGTCGAGCGCCAGGTACGGGATGCCTTCGCGCTCGAGGATGCGCGCCAGGTTCTGGCCGCAGCGTCCGTAGCCGCAGATGATCACGTGCTGGGCCGTGTTGATGGTCTTGCGCGCGATGCTGGTCATTTGCAGCGATTGCTGCATCCAGTCGCTGGCGACCAGTTTCCTGACGATCGCATCGCTGTACATGATGATGAACGGCGTCGCGAGCATCGATAGCACCATCGACGCCAGCACCGGATTCGCCAGCCACGGCGGCAGCAGATTGCGGTCCTGTGCGAGCGCCAGCAGCACGAAGCCGAATTCGCCGGCCTGCGCCAGGTAGAGCCCGGTGCGCAGCGAAACGCCGGTCGTCGCGCCCAGGCCGCGCGCCAGCAAGGTCACCAGCAGCAGCTTGAAAGCCAGCGGCAGGATGAGCAGGGCCGCGACCAGCGCCCAGCGCTCGATCACGATGTGCCAGTCGAGCGACATGCCGATGGTGATGAAGAACAACCCGAGCAGCACGTCGTGGAACGGCCGGATGTCGGTTTCGACCTGGTGCTTGTATTCGGTTTCCGACACCAGCATGCCGGCGATGAAGGCGCCCAGCGCCAGGCTGAGGCCGGCCAGTTCGGTCAGCCAGGCAAGCCCGAGGGTGACCAGCAGCAGGTTGAGCATGAAAAGCTCCTCGCTGCGACGCCGCGCGACCAGCGTCAGCCACCAGCGCATCACGCGCGGGCCGCCGTACAGCAGCAGGCCGACCAGCACGGTCGCCTTGATGAGCGCGAGCGACAGCGCCTTGAACAGCGCCTCCGGCGGCGCGCCGAGCGCCGGGATCAGCACCAGCAGCGGCACCACGGCCAGATCCTGGAACAGCAACACGCCCATCACACGCTTGCCGTGCTCGCTTTCCAGCTCCAGCCGCTCGGCCATCAGCTTGACGACGATCGCGGTGCTGCTCATGGTCAGCGCGCCCGACAGCGCCAGCGCCGTCTGCCAGCCGAGCCGCCACGACGCCGGCAGCTGCGATGCGATCAGCAAAGCTGCGGCCGTGGCGATGCCCATCGTCAGCACCACCTGCGCCAGCCCGAGCCCGAAGACGTGCCGTCGCATCGCACGCAGCTTGGGCAGGTTGAATTCCAGGCCGATCGCGAACATCAGGAACACCACGCCGAATTCGCCCAGGTGGCGGATGCCTTCGGAGTTCTGCGCCAGCGCGAGTGCATGCGGCCCGATCAGCACGCCGGCCGAGAGGTAGCCCAGCATCGGCGGCAGCTTCAACGACCGGCAGACCACCACCCCGATCACCGCGGCGAGCAGGTAAAGAAGTGTGAGATCGAGCGACGACATGTGCCGATGCTAAGTGACCGACCGCCGCTTCCGAGGGCTATCGGCGCGCCCCATAAAATGCCCGTGATGAGTTCCCGCCCCAACATGGCTGTTTCAGCCGATTCCGAACAGCTTCTTGCGCGGGCCCGCGCCACGTTCGACATCGAGGCCGCCGCCGTGCTCGGCCTGAAGGATCGGCTGGGGCCGGGTTTCGTCGATGCCGTGCACCGGATTCTCGAAGTGCGCGGCCGGGTCGTCGTGATGGGCATGGGCAAGAGCGGCCATGTCGGCCGGAAGATCGCCGCCACGCTGGCATCGACCGGCACGCCGGCGATGTTCGTGCACCCGGCCGAGGCCAGCCACGGCGATCTCGGCATGATCAAGGGCGTCGATCTGGTGCTGGCGATATCGAACAGCGGCGAAGTCGCCGAACTCACCACCATCCTGCCGGTCGTCAAGCGCCAGGGCGTGCCGCTGATCGCGCTGACCGGCGGGCTCGACTCCACATTGGCGCGCCATGCCGACATCGTGCTCGACACCGGCGTCGCGATGGAAGCCTGCCCGCTCAATCTCGCGCCCACGGCCAGCACCACCGCGCAGATGGCGATGGGCGACGCGCTGGCGGTGGCGCTGCTCGACGCGCGCGGCTTTGGCGCCGAAGACTTTGCCCGTTCGCATCCCGGCGGCTCGCTGGGACGCAAGCTGCTGACGCTGGTCGGCGACCTGATGCGCACCGGCGACGCCCTGCCGCGCGTCGCGCTGACGGCGAGTTTCAGCGAGCTGATGCGGGAGATGAGCTCCAAGGGACTCGGCAGCGCGGCCGTCGTCGATGCCGAAGGCCGTGCCGCCGGCATCTTCACCGACGGCGACCTGCGCCGGCTGGTCGAGACCGGCGCAGATCTGCGCGCGCTGTCTGCTGCCGACGTGATGCACCACGGCCCGCGCACCATCCGCGCCGACGCGCTGGGCGTGGAAGCCGCCGAAATGATGGAAACGCACCGCATCAACAGTCTGTTGGTGGTCGACGCCGACGGCGTGCTGTGCGGCGCCATCAGCATCAACGACCTGATGCGGGCGAAAGTCATCTGATGACGGCACCGGCTCAGAGTTTTCCGGCGGAGACGCTGTTGGCCGCGCAGGACATCCGCATCGCTTTTTTCGACATCGACGGCGTTCTGACCGATGGCGGCGTCTATTTCAGCGAGCACGGCGAAACGCTCAAGCGCTTCAGCGTGCTCGACGGCTATGGCCTCAAGCTGCTGCGCATGGCCGG
>JAQGMX010000343.1 GCA_028292145.1 Variovorax sp. | reverse complement strand
TCGCGGTCCCAGGCCGGCGACGCGCCAGCGGCAAGCTCCATGCTCTGCTCGGCGCTCTCGAATTCGCTGCCGAAGCGTTTGATGAGTTCGGTGCGGTTGTCCAGGCGGATGGTTTCGAACTCCTGCGGCAGCCGTTCCTTGCCCGAGTCGAACACCGTCATCGTCTGCGTGCGCAGATTCATGATGCCGCCGAAGCTCTTGCCCTGGCCGACCGGCCATGTCATCGGCACGCACGGCATGCCCAGCTCGCGCTCGATCTCGTCGAGGATGTCGAGCGGCTCGCGCACTTCCCGGTCCATCTTGTTGACGAAGGTGATGATGGGCGTGTCGCGCTGCCGGCAGACCTCGATCAGCCGGCGGGTCTGCGCTTCGACGCCGTTGGCCGCGTCGATCACCATCAGCGCCGAATCGACGGCGGTGAGCACGCGGTAGGTGTCTTCCGAGAAGTCCTTGTGGCCGGGCGTGTCGAGCAGGTTGATGACGTGATCGCGGTAGAGCATCTGCATGACCGACGACGCGACCGAGATGCCGCGCTGCTTCTCGATTTCCATCCAGTCGGACGTCGCATGCCGCGTTGCCTTCCGCGCCTTCACCGAGCCGGCGATCTGGATCGCGCCGGAGAACAGCAACAGCTTCTCCGTCAGCGTAGTTTTGCCGGCGTCGGGGTGGGAAATGATCGCGAAGGTGCGACGGCGCTTGGTTTCTTCGAGGAAAAGATCGGATGACATGGTGGGGAGCGACGAATATGTACGCGTTTGTGTACGCAAATCAAGAGCGTGGCAGCGAAGCCCGCAGAGCCGTTCGTTGAGCCTGCGGGCGGTGTGCCACTTCGAGGCAATTGTCTCAGGGTCGCGGCTGGCCTAGCTGAATGCACCGAGGCGCTCGCGGCAGAGCGCAAGTGTCCGCTCGGCGGTCTCGGCGGTCTGCGCGATGACCAGCGCGATGCGTGGCATCTCGAAAGCATCGAGCGCAGCACCAAGCCGTTCCAGCATCCTGTCGATATCTTCATTGGCATCGCCCGCACGAAGGCCGGCTAGGGTTGCGAGGGCGACGAAGTCGGCGCGGCGCAGGCGCTCGTCTTTTCCGTTGAGCTTGAGCGCCATGCGGTCATGCGCAAGATTGGGAAAAACGCGCGTGGTGACGGTGTCGTAGACGGGAGCCATCCTCACCGACTGGAAGTTCTCTTCACCTTCGCGCGCGATTTTTAGAAGCGCCATGTTCTTCAGGTGCATGTCGCCATCGGCGATGAGCCATGCGAACAAGGCACGCTGCATCAGCGTACGCAAATCGCTTTCGGGATCCGTTGAGAGCGGACGCAGCGCTTTGGCAATGCGTTCGATGGTACCGGTGTACTTGTCCTCAGGGCGGAGCCCCAGCACCGAGCACATGTCTTCCATGGCGATGAGGCGGGTATCGCCTTCCTGGTCCCGGATATCAAATCGCTCGACGAGAAGCGCGGGCGGCAGGTCACCCGGCATAGGAACCAGCGCGTGATCCGGTGTTTCGAACCCGACTGCGCGCGCCAAGCGAAGTCCAATCCATTCGACAACGGGCAGCGCCTCGAACCCGCTGGTCCCGGCCGGTTTGAGGATGTGGGTGAACGGCACGGCTGTGGCTGGCGCAAGGACGCCGTCCGTAGCCAGGTGCATTGGTGCCTTGATCTGCACGCCGGAAAGGCGCGGCGTGTCCGCACTTTGATAGAGGCGCGCGAGGCGCTGCTCGAAGTCCTGCTTGAACGCACCGCGCCCGGGACCGGCATAGGTCCCGGTGAACACGCCGTCACCGGCGAATGCCGCAAGGCCCGTGGAAAGACTGTCGGCAGGCAAAGCCTCGATCTCCTCGGCGCGATCCGAGATCGTGATGTTCGACATGTAGCGTTTGCCTTCGCGCAGGACGGTGCGCTCATCGGCCTCCTTGAGGACATGTTCCAGCCACCCTTCCGGCAGCAGCGACACGATGAAAGGCGGCAGCCGCCCCGGCGTGATCTGGCGGACAAGAGGCGGCAGTTTTGGCTCGCGCACGGTGTTCGTCCATCGCCATTCGAATCCATCGTGAGAAAGCTGACCAATCGGCAGCTTGTGCCACGCCACCTGAAGAGCGAACGCCGCTTCGTTGCGCGGCGGCTCGCCAGCGCCAGGTCGACGCAGCAGGTATTTTTCTGCGCCTTCGCCTTCCTTGTACCAGTCGTTCTCCTTAGCCAGTGCCCAGACGGCATCGGCAGCCCCGCGTGCGTCGCCGAATTCTTCGATCAACCGCGCAGCGATGGCTTCTCGCATGCCAGCGTCGATCGACGCTGCATGCTCGCTGCGCTGGCGAAACGCTTCGAGGAGCCGTTGCCGCGGCGCGGATGCGGACACCGGAAACTCGCCAAGGCTGTCGGCGACGACGGCGCTGGCGACCGAGGGCCGGTCTGGTGCTCTGTTCTGAACGATCTCAAGGCCGCGAATGCGTGTTCGCTGCACGCGGCTGCCGCTCAAGTACAGGCGGCCGTCACGGGTCGGCCCGAGGAGCACGGCGCTGGCGGCCGAAAGATAGGCTCGCGGATAAAGATAGCGAGCAATGCGGACCGCATGCGCCATCACGACCTGGTCGACATCGTCACCGGCATCGACATAGATACCGCGCATGAGCTGCAGCAGCTTTCTCGTTTCAGCCAGATAGTGGCTGCGGGTCTTGTCGATCGTCTCGCCGACCAGATGAAGTGCCATCTTCTAACTTTCCCGTATCTCAAGTACGAGAAGGTTAGCAAAGTCCGTGGTCGCCTTCAAGGGAAACTAACTTTTGCGAACCTCAAGTCCGCAAAAGTTAGAAATCTGGGCGGCTCACATCGGCGGCGTGAATCCGTTCTTCCCGGCCAATACACGCATTGCGGTCGGCACGCCATTGCGTTCCTGCGCATTCACCAGCACCTTCGCGCCCGGCGCCAGCAGCGCTTCGTTGCCCGGCCGGAAGGTGACGACCGGCACGTCCGCCGGCACGATCACGACCTTTTCGCCGCCCTTGTAGCTCAGCCGCATCTGCTGGCCGCCGCGCACGGCCGCCGGTGCCGCCGCTATGTCGGCGACGGTGGCGTTCGTCATGGTGCTCTGCGGTTCGAGATCCCACGGGAAATGACCTTCGCCGGTGCCGCGCGCGGCTTCGGGGAACACCAGCACCTCGCGCGCCTTCTGAGTCCCGTCGGGTTGCGGCATGGCGGCCGTGCCGACGTAGCTGCCCGGCTTGATATCGGCCAGCCTGATCCGATAGACCTCCGAGATCGACAGGTTCGGCGCGCGCGCCAGGCTGACGACCTCGCCGCCGCGGTCCTTCACGATGATGCTTTTCGCGTCGGCAAAGACGACCGTGCCACGGATGCGGACGGTCGGCGACGCGGACTGGGCCGATGCGAGCGTCGACAGCGTCAACGCGGCGACGGTGCAAAGCGCGGCGACGGAGGAGGTGGAGGAAAAGCGGAAAGCGGATGGCATCGAAAGCATGAGGTGGGCGCCTTGGGGTCGGACCGTGCCAGTCGCCAGCGGCACTGTCGCGCGGTCCGTCCGGCAATGTAGTTCGTGCGCTTTGGCGCCTGCGTCGGCCGGGCGCCCGACCCGCGCGGCTGTAGGGGTTGGCGCCGAAGCGGCGCCTTGGGCTAAAATCCGGTCTCCGAGGAGCGTTGCAGCGCCAGACAGGCGTGAGGCTCGGACACAGTCGCAACCACGCTCACCCGCTGTTCCCGCGGTGAGTCTTTCCCTTTTGAAGAAACTCCCTCGTGCGGCGGCTTGTCCGAAATCATCCGAAACCGTCTGGAGTTCTCATGAGCGCTGTTCTCAATCGCCCCGCCGCATCCATCGCCACGACCCCGGTCCTGACCGCGGCCCAATCCGCCGATCAGGCGATCGCCGACATCACCCTTGCCGCCTGGGGCCGCAAGGAAACCCGCATTGCCGAAACCGAGATGCCCGGCCTGATGGCCATCCGCGAAGAGTTCTCGAAGGCGCAGCCGCTCAAGGGCGCGCGCATCACCGGCTCGATCCACATGACGATCCAGACCGCCGTGCTGATCGAGACGCTGCAGGCGCTCGGCGCTTCGGTGCGCTGGGCTTCGTGCAACATCTTCTCGACGCAGGACCATGCTGCAGCCGCCATCGCCGCTGCCGGCACGCCGGTGTTCGCCGTCAAAGGCGAGACGCTGAAGGATTACTGGGACTACACCCATTCGATCTTCGAATTCGGCCCCAAGGGTTCGACAGGCGAAGGCCCGAACATGATCCTGGACGACGGCGGCGACGCCACGTTGCTGATGCACCTCGGCCAGCGCGCCGAGAAGGACCTCGGCGTCCTGGCCAACCCGACCAGCGAAGAAGAACGCATCCTCTACGCCGCGATCAAGGCCAAGATCGCCGTCGATTCGACCTGGTACACCCGCAAGGCCGCCGAAATCATCGGCGTGACCGAAGAAACGACCACCGGCGTGCATCGCCTGAACGAGATGTCCGCCAAAGGCACGTTGCAGTTCCGCGCGATCAACGTGAACGATTCGGTCACCAAGAGCAAGTTCGACAACCTGTACGGCTGCCGCGAATCGCTGGTCGACGGCATCAAGCGCGCCACCGACGTGATGATCGCCGGCAAGGTCGCGGTCGTGGCCGGCTACGGCGACGTGGGCAAGGGCTCGGCCCAGGCGCTGCGTGCGCTGTCGGCGCAGGTCTGGGTTACTGAAATCGACCCGATCAACGCCCTTCAGGCCGCGATGGAAGGCTACAAGGTCGTGACGATGGCGTACGCCGCCGACAAGGCCGACATCTTCGTGACGACCACCGGCAACAAGGACGTCATCACGCACGACACCATGGCCGCCATGAAGGATCAGGCGATCGTCTGCAACATCGGCCACTTCGACAACGAAATCGACGTCGCATCGATTGAAAAGTACGAATGGGAAGAAATCAAGCCGCAGGTCGACCACATCACTTTCCCGGACGGCAAGAAGATCATCCTGCTGGCCAAGGGTCGCCTGGTGAACCTGGGCTGCGGCACGGGCCATCCGAGCTTCGTGATGTCGTCGTCGTTCGCCAACCAGGTCATCGCGCAGATCGAACTTTTCACCAAGTCCGACGTGTACGAGGCCGGCAAGGTCTACGTGCTGCCGAAGCACCTCGACGAAAAGGTCGCCCGCCTGCACCTGAAGAAGGTCGGCGCGATGCTGACCGAACTGACGGACGAGCAAGCCGCGTACATCGGCGTCGACAAGGCGGGTCCGTACAAGGCGGACACGTACAGGTACTGAATGACTCGCCCCCAGTCTTTGCGCACTTCGTGTCGCGTCGCCAACCCCCTGCCGGGGGCAATGCCAGCGGCCCGGCAAAGCCGGTTCCGCGGCATTTCTGGAAATAGAAGTCATGCGCGCTGATCAATTGTTGGTGGAACGCGGCATGGCCGCGTCGCGTTCGCAGGCGGTCCGGCTGATTGCTGGCGGCTTGCGCTGGCGCGATGCGGGCAGCGCCGATGCCTGGCGCAGCGTCGTCAAGAACCGCGACGACGTTCCCGAATCGGCCGAGCTCGAGCTCGACGATGCGGCGGAGTCGCGTTATGT
>JAQGMX010000205.1 GCA_028292145.1 Variovorax sp. | reverse complement strand
GCGGCTGCTTGAGCCGGTCGGCAATGGCAACAGTGCGAATCGGCGACAGGCCCACCACCGGATTGGCATAGACGATGTTGAGCGGAGCGCGCGGCGGCTGGATCAGCATCGCCAGGCTCGACGCCTTGACCGCCTGCACGCTGCTGGCCACCGCGCTGAAGCTGGCCTTGACCGTGAGCGCCCGCGGCACCGCGACTTCTGCCACGCTGGCCGAGCGGGTCAGCGGCCCGACCTTGACCTTGGTGAGGTATTCCTTGATCTGCGACTGGACTGTCAGCGCGCTGTCGGACTTGGCGATGGCGGCCAGCGCCGGCGAAATCGCCAGCCGGCTGGCGTCGGTCGTGCTCATCATCAGCTGGCGCATGCGGTGCATGTCGACCTGCATGTGGGCAAAGCCGAAATCGGTGATGTCGTCGGTGCGGTCGATCCGTTCGCGCAGATAGTCGGCGAAGCGATTGAGCCCGCGCAGCTGCAGCTGCGAGCGCTCGTGCTGCGACAGCCTGGACATCTGCGCATGGCCGGCCAGATCGTCATAGACCGGGGCGGTGCCGATGCGCGATGCATTGGTCGGTGTCAGCACGCCTTCGCCAGTCTTCAGAGAGATCTCGTCCTTGCTCAAGACCTTGCTGAACGGCGCGTGCAGCGAGTTATCGGCCCTGCGGCGCGGCCAGGCCAGCTCGGGCTTCAGGACCCAGGGCTCGCCTGCAACCGCCGGCGCGGTCGGGCGGCCGAACGTCAGGTCGCTGATTGCCAGCGCGCCACCGTAGGCCATGAAGCGGACTTCATAGATCGCCAGCGACTCGCGTTCGGCCGGCAAGGGGATTTCAATTTGCACCCAGCGCGACGAACGCGGCAGCCCGCCCGCCCGCAGCGCAGGCGTCTGATTGGCGCCCAGCTCCGGCGCCACTTTCGCCAGCTCGTCCAGATGGTTCTCACCCCAGAAGGCGTTCTGGTCCCAGAACGACATCTCGTCGCCAAAGACGCTCAGGCTGATGCTGACCCAGATCGCGCTCGGCGGCGTCATCTCGTCGAGGTAGACCGAGCAGAACAGCTTGCCGCCGATCGCCTCGTTGCCCGAGAGCTGAAGGCGCAAGGGGCCGGGAGGCGCGCCGTCGAGCGGCACGCGGTGGCCGCGCCAGCCGGTAGCCAGCGGATAGGTGACGTTGAATCCGCCGACCGGCGTGCGCAACAGCGCGTCCGGCGAGGCAGCGGCATCCACCGGTTCGGCCAGGCTGGGCACAACGCCGTAGCGCAGTTCGAACGGCGCCCACAAGTCGTTGGCCGTCAGGAAATCCCAGCCTTCGTTTCCCTGCAGGCTGACGCCGGCGGGCAAGACGTTGCAGAACCACTTGACCTGGGCGTTGCCGTTGCGAGTGCCGGCCAGCCCGTAGGCGGCGCGGCCGTCGTAGAGCGTGAAGCCCATGCCATCAATCGTCTGGCCCGCCAATCCCACCTTGTCGGCCGCCACCGACAGCAGCAGCCACTGGCCCGCCGTTGGCAGCGGGCCGGCAGGAAAATGCGACGGCCCGGCTGCCGCCGTGCCCCAGGGGATGAGGTTTTCACCCCAGTAGGCGCGATGCTCCCAGCCATCGGCAGTGTGCCACTGCAGCATGACGGTACGCGGCGGATTGTCCGGATCGAGGCAGACCCAGGCGTACAGCGCATCGTCGGCCTTGACCGCGAGCCCCGGGTTGGCGCCGTCGAAATAATGCTGGTGGATGCCTGCGAGCAAGGCGCTGCGGTGCCCGCCGCCTGCCGGAGGCTCGCCCCACGGCGACAGGCTCTCGGGCTCCAGCGCCTGCAGGTCATCGCTGAAGGCCGGGACGCTGGGCGCCACGCCGTCGATCGCATGCAGCAGCAAGGCTTCCTTCCAGCGCAGCCCCTGGCGCAGGCCCAGCACGCGGGAGCGGGTGAGCAGAAATCCGTCGAGCGTCTGCTGGAACTCGGCATCGACCGCATCCTTGAACAGCAGGCGCGGCTCCCACGACGCCTGTGTCACCGGCACCAGCAGGCGCAGGCGCTCGGGCGAGGACATGTCGAAGGCCGTCAGCGGCGCCGACTCGCGCATCGCCAGGTCGAGCTGCTCCATCGGCACAGGCACCGCGTCGAGCTCGAAAATCGGCGGAAAGAAGGGGCTGCGAAAATTGCCGAGGTCGAGCGCGCTCTTGGGCATCAGGCCGCACGGCGGCAGTTGCAGGAAGGGATCGGACAGCACCTGCGGCGGCGGCAGCGGGTCGCCCGATTCGGCGATCTGCTCGGCGAACTGCTCGATGCGGGCCTGCCAGAGCGCCGGCAGCCGGCTGTTGGCCGCCAGTTGCATGCCGGCGCCCGGCGCCAGTTGCAGCCGCGCTTCGCGTGCGCGGCCGCCCTGGCGCACGACGGCGGCCCGGTCCGTCCACAAGGGCTTCCAGCTGGCATCCACCGCCACCAGCGCAATCGGCACGCCCCACGCTTCCCACGGCAGGGCTTCCCCATGCGCAAGCTCCGCCTCCGCCTCGAAAATCCGGTTCGCCAGCGCATTGCGCAGGCGCAGCGCGGTGCCCGGCAGCGGTTTCCACTCCTGCGGCCACGGGTACCAGAGCAGCCGCGCGCCGTCGGTGATGCGCCAGTCCTGGAAACTGGCGACATTGCTGTCGCTGCCCTCGCCTTCGCCTTCACCGCAGGGGCACAGGTCGCACGGATCGTTGGGATCAAATCTGGAGCGGTCAGCCGTGACGGGCTGCAGAACCAGCACGCCGACGCGCGGCATCCGGTCGCCGGCGCTGGCGCGCACGTCGACGAGCCGTTTGTCATCGGGCACGACGCGCGGATGCAGCGTGCCTGGCACGGCCGCTTCGCCGGTTGGCACGACATCGGTGTCCACAGGCAGCAGCCAGTCGGGCGGCGCGGCCACTGGCAGGTCCTGCAGCCAGCATTCGACGCGGCGCACCAGCATCACGTCCTCGCCGCCGACTGCCAGCCCCTGACCCGACTCGATCAGCAGGCGCACCTCGTCGGGCGGCCGCGCCACCGCAGGCCCGACCCAGCTGACCTCCAGCCCGTGCACCACGCCAGGCGTGAGGGCCTGGCCACGCTGGGCGATATGGCCCGC
>JAQGMX010000335.1 GCA_028292145.1 Variovorax sp. | reverse complement strand
TGCCCGAGGACGAGGCCGGCGATCTGTTCGACGCCATCGATGCGCTGCCGCCGAACGTCGCGGTGCTGTTCATCGAGCACGACATGAAACTGGTGTTTCGCTTCGCGCGCCGGATTTCGGTGATGGTTGCCGGCCGCATCCTGGCCGAAGGCAGCCCGGAAGAAATTGCCGCCGACGCGCGCGTGCGGCGTGCGTACCTGGGCACGTCGCATGGCTGAACTGCTTGCTTTCGACGACGTGACCGCCGGGCATGGCGGCACGACGGTTCTGCACGGACTGAATTTCGCGCTCGATGAAGGCCAGAGTCTGGCCGTGCTCGGACGCAACGGCGCCGGCAAGACCACGCTGATCGAAACGATGATGGGCCACACCCGCGTGACGCAGGGCGCGATCCGCTGGCGCGGCGAAGACATCGTGCGCTGGCCCGCGTACCGGCGCGTGCACGCCGGGCTCGGCTGGGTACCGCAGGAGCGCGAGGTGTTTCCGTCGCTCACTGTCGAAGAAAACCTCACCGTGGTCGCGCGGTGCGGGCCGTGGAATCTACAGCGCGTCTACCGCTTTTTTCCCGCATTGCACGAACGCCGCAGGAATCACGGCAACCAGTTGTCGGGCGGCGAGCAGCAGATGCTCGCCATCGGACGGGCGTTGATGACGAATCCAGAACTGCTGCTGCTCGATGAGCCGATGGAAGGACTGGCGCCGACGCTCGTCGAGACGCTCGCTGCATCCGTTCGCCAGCTTTGCGAGCAGGAAGGCCTGGCATCGATCGTGGTGGAGCAGCATCCGGTGCTGGCACTGGCGATGACACACCGGGTCATCGTGCTGGACCGGGGCAAGGTGGTGCATGCGGGCAGCAGCGCGGCGCTGGCTGCGGACGCGGAATCGCGCGAACGCATGCTGGGCGTGAGCGGGCTGGTATCACCCTTGCTTGTCCCCTGAATACGAAAAACGGAAGACCCCGACATGGACATCGATTTCGCCAAACTCACCGAATACCAGCGCTACAAGCTCATGGCCAGCCTGATCGTGCCGCGACCCATCGCGCTCGTGACCACGCTCGGGCCGGACGGCACCGTCAACGCGGCGCCCTTCAGCATGTTCAACATGGTCGGCGAAGAACCGCCGATCGTGATGATCAGCGTCAACCGCCGCCACGACGATTCGCTCAAGGACACGGCACTCAACATCGAGCGCACCGGCGAGTTCGTCGTTCACCTCGCCGACGAAGCGACAGCCTTGAAGATGCACAACTGCGCAGTCGAGCATCCGCCGCATGTCAGCGAGATCGACATGGTCGGCTTCACGACGCTGCCGAGCACGGTCGTCAAACCGCCGCGCATCGCGGAGACGCCGGTGGCGTTTGAATGCACGCTGTTCGAAAAGATGGAAACCGCAAGCCGCAAGGTCTTCATCGGGCAAGTGCGATGGCTGCACGTGCGCGACGGGCTCGTGGACACCGAGACGTGGCGCGTGAAACTGGAGGACTATTTCCCGGTCGGCCGATTCGGCGCAGACCTCTACGTGAAAACGTGGGACCGGTGCACGACGGCTGGTTTCGAGCCGTAGGCACGCGGTCCCGCGTGTTCAGATGCCTCGATGCTTCAGGGCATCAGGCCTTCAGCGAAGCCACGATCTTGTCGAGCGTGACCTGGTAGTGACGGATCCGGATGCCGCTCGCGTTGTAGACCGCATTCGCGATCGCAGCCGCGCTGCCGCAAAGACCCAGTTCGCCGACGCCCTTGGCCTTCATCGGCGACGACTTGTCGTCCACCTCGTCGAGGAAGAAAACGTCCTGGCGTGGCACGTCCGCATGCACGGGCACGTGGTACTCGGCCATGTCGTGGTTGACGAAGTAGCCGAAACGCTTGTCGACGATCGACTCTTCCATCAACGCCGCGCCAAGACCCATCGTCATCGCGCCGATGACCTGGCTGCGCGCGGTCTTCGGATTCAGGATCCGGCCGGCAGCGAAGGCGCCGCTCATGCGACGCACACGCACTTCGCCGGTGTCCGCATCGACGCCGACTTCGGCGAAGTGCGCACCGAAAGTCGCTTGCGCATAGGTCTTGGTCAGGTCGCCGAATTCGATGCTGTCCTCGACCGTGATGCCCTCCTTGCCTGCCACGTCAGCCAGCGTCATGGTGCGGCCGCCCGAAAGGATGCGACCCATCTCGAACTTGGCCTCTTCGACCGGCAAGCCGGCCTTCCTGGCGATGGTCTCGCGCAGCTTCACGCAGGCCGCATAGACGCCCGCCGTCGAGCTGTTGCCGCCCCACTGACCGCCCGAACCCGACGACGCCGGGAAGTCGGAGTCGCCCAGACGGACCACGACCTTCTCCAGCGGCACGCCCATCATTTCTGCAGCGGTCTGCGCAATGACGGTGTAGCTGCCGGTGCCGATGTCGGTCATGTCGGTCCAGACCGTGACGATGCCGCGGTTGTCGATGCCGACCTTCGCACCGGACTTCATCGTGATGTTGCCGCGGAAGGCGCTGGCCATGCCCATGCCGACC
>JAQGMX010000295.1 GCA_028292145.1 Variovorax sp. | reverse complement strand
GTGGCAACACGGCGACCGTTGTCGATGCATCGAGCGCCGCAAAGTCGCGCGTGGTCAGTTGCGACCAGAACCGGGGAAGGGATGCCGACATCGCTCAGACCTCGGCAGAAAGCCGAGCCGCGACGGCGCGCATCGCAGCGGCGATCGGCGCGATGACAGGCACGCCGCCGAACGCGTCGACACGCGCTTCGAGTTCGGCCGCGCTCTGGCCCAGCGGCCCACCACCGATCACGACCGCTTCGGCGCCGTCCTGCTCGATGCATGCGGTCACCGCTTCCGCCAGACGCTCGACCTGCAACGCCGGGTTGCCGGCAAGCTGCAGCGGATCGTCTGCCGATATCCGGCAGCCAGTGAAAAGCGTCTGGAATCCGTAAAGCGCCGCTGCCCGGACGATCGCGGCATCCAGCCCCGGCGTGGTGGTCGCCACCCCGAAGCGACGGCCACCGTGCGCAGCCTCGCGCATGGAGGCTTCCCCGATGCCGATCACGGGCACCGAAAGTTCGACGCGCAATGCCGCAGCACCCGGGTCGCCGAAGGCGGAAATCACGATCGCCGACACGGTGCCGGACTTCGCGCGTCCGATGGCCAGAACCTCGTCGACCGAAATCGCCAGTTCCTCGGCCGTGGTGATCATCGCAACCCCGCGCGCCGCCGTCGCGCTCTGCAAATCGAACGCATCGGGCAACGCGGCCCTCGCCAGGCGATGCATCATCGCCGTCGTCGCTTCGGAGGTGTTCGGATTGATGAGAAGGACGACGGGTTTCTTCATGCAGGGAAGCTTAACGCGCCTTCGAAACTCTCCACACCGTATTGCCCACGTCGTCGGCCACCAGCAGCGCACCCGACTTGTCCAGCGCCACGCCGACCGGGCGGCCCTGCGCCTTGCCGTCGGCCGACAGGAAACCGGTCAGGAATTCGACCGGCTTGCCCACCGGTTTGCCGCCGATGAATGGCACGAAGACCACGTTGTAGCCGGACATCGGCTTGCGGTTCCAGGAGCCGTGGTTGCCCACGAACGCACCGTTCGCGAATTCCGGCGGCATGCCGCGCGCGTTGGAGAAGGCGAGCCCCAGCGGCGCGACGTGCGTGCCGAGTGCGTAGTCGGGCGCGATGGCGGTTGCCACCTTGTCGGGCTGCTGCGGCTGCACCCGCGCATCGACGGTCTTGCCGTAGTAGCTCCACGGCCAGCCGTAAAACGCACCGTCCTTCACCGAAGTCAGGTAGTCGGGGACCAGATCGCTGCCGATCTCGTCGCGCTCGTTGACCACGGTCCAGAGCGTGTTCGTATCCGGCTCCCAGCCGAGGCCGTTCGGATTGCGCAGGCCGCTTGCGAAAAGTCGCTTGGCACCCGTCTTGACGTCGACTTCCCAGATCGCCGCACGGCCCTCCTCGGCCTCCATGCCGTTCTCGCCGATGTTGCTGTTGGAGCCGACCGTCGCGTAGAGCTTGGCGCCGTCGCGGCTGGCGATGATGTTTTTGGTCCAGTGGTGGTTGATGCCGGCCGGAAGATCGGTCACCTTGACTGGCGCGGCGGCAGCCGTCGTCTGCCCTTCGACATAAGGCACCTTGACGATCGCATCCGCGTTGGCGATGAACAGTTCGTTGCCCACCAGCGCCATGCCGTACGGTGAATTGAGCCCTTGCAGATAGACGCTGCGCGTCTCCGCCGTGCCGTCTCCGTCGACGTCGCGCAGCAACGTGATGCGGTTGGCGCTCGGCACGCCGGCCCCGGCGCGCTTCATGACCATGCCCTGCACCATGCCCTTGGCCTTGTCGAACAGGCTTTTCTCGGCCTGCGGCGCGCCGGGCTCCTTGGGCGGCTTGTTGCTTTCCGCAACCAGCACGTCGCCGTTGGGCAAGGTGAAGATCCAGCGCGGATGGTCGAGCTGGCGTGCCAGCGCAGTGACCTTGAAGCCTTGCGGCGCGGTCGGGCCGGCGGCATCGGTCCAGCCCGTGGCCTCGGCGACCTTGAGCGTCGGGATCAACGTCTTGTTGGGCGCAGGCAGCTGCGGCGTCGGGCCGACACCGGCTTCGAAAGGCAGCTTCGCAGTTTCCCCGCAGGCGGTGACGAGAAGAACGGCTGCCGCGACGAGGCACAGACGTGGGAGGCTGCGTACGGAGCCGAGAGAAGTGACGGGCTGCATGAAAAGTCTCCTACAAATCGGAAAAACAGTGAATCAAGTATCGATTCCCTAGACATTGGCCCATCGATCCTGCCGGCACTGTCGGTGATCGGCGCCTTTTTGCGTGATCCGGCCGACCCGGCACAGCGACTACCATCGACCGGAACCTTCCCGCCCTGCCATCGCTCCGACTGCCGGAATGACCCGAACGCCCTTCAGCTCCCCCGTCCGCACCGCTTTTCGCTCGCTTTGTCGGCCGATGCTGCTGCCGCTACTGTGCGCGGCGGGTATCGCAGCGGCGCAGGCACCCGCGGGTACGACGAACGCGACCGGCGGCGGGCTGGCGACGAGAGCCTCGTCCGTCGTCACCACGCCCCATGTTCGCGCAGAACTGGTGGCGAACGCGCCGGACGGCGTCTCGCCCGGCGCGCCGGTCTGGGTCGGCCTGCGCATCGCGCACCAGCCCGACTGGCACACCTACTGGAAGAACGCCGGCGATTCCGGCCTGCCGACCGAACTGGCCTGGAATCTCCCTGCAGGCATCTCAGCCGGCGATATCGCCTGGCCGGTGCCGAAGAAGATCCCGATCGGCACGCTCGCCAACTACGGCTACGAAGGCACCGTGCTGCTGCCGGTGCCGCTCACCGTCGCTCCCGACTTTCGCCCGCCGACGGCGCTGACCGGCCCGCAGACGATCACCGTCCGCCTCAAGGCTTCGTGGCTGGTCTGCCGGCAGGAATGCATCCCGGAAGACGGCGATTTCGCGCTCCAGCTGCCCGTGCAGGGCTCGACCGCGATCGACTCGGCGGCATTCGAGGCCGCGCGCGCCGCGCAACCGGTCGCGCTGACGCAGCCCGGCGCCATCGCCGTCGACGGCAAGGCGCTGCAGGTGCGGATCGACGGCCTGCCCGCGGCCGCACGCGGCAGGACGCTCGAATTCTTCCCCGAAACCGGCGACGTGATCCACACGGCGGCGGTTTCCGGCAAGGACTGGACGCAAGCCTGGCAAGGCGAGAGCTGGACCGCGACGATCCCGCTGGCCGACCAGCGCAGCGCGAGCCCGACGACGATGCCCGTCGTCGTCGCGCTCGCCGATGCCGACCGTCGGCCTGGCGCGCCGATCGCCTGGCGTGCCGAAGCGCCGGTGTCCGGCACCTGGCCAGCCACGCCTGCGCCCGTGCAGGTTTCGCCCGCCCTCAAGGCGGCGCTCGAAGCCAATGCCGCCGTTCCGTTGCCGCCACCCGTCGGCGGTTTCATCGCCGCGCTGCTGGGTGCGTTGCTCGGCGGGCTGCTGCTCAACCTGATGCCGTGCGTGTTCCCGGTGCTGGCGATCAAGGTCGTCGGCTTCGCCCGCCACGGCGCCGACCGCCGCAGCCATCGCCGCGCCGGGCTGGCTTACACGGCCGGCGTGCTGCTGTCGTTCCTGGCGCTGGGCGCGGCGATGTTGGCGCTGCGCGCGGCCGGCACCCAGCTCGGCTGGGGTTTCCAGCTGCAGTCACCGGCGGTCGTAGCTGCGCTGGCGGCCCTTTTCACGCTGATCGGCCTCAATCTGGCGGGCGTGTTCGAGTTCCGCATGCTGGCGCCGTCTTCGTTGGGTGCCGTTCAGGCGAAGCATCCGCTGGCGAACGACTTTCTGTCAGGTGTGCTGGCCGTGGTGGTTGCATCGCCTTGCACGGCGCCGTTCATGGGCGCATCGCTCGGCTTCGCGATCGGGCTGCCGGCCGCGCAAGCGCTGATGCTTTTTGCTACGCTCGGGCTCGGACTCGCGCTGCCCTATCTGACCGCCAGCTTCGTGCCCGCCGTGGCGCGCCTGCTGCCGCGGCCCGGCGCCTGGATGGACACGTTGCGCCGCCTGCTGGCGTTCCCGATGTTCGCGACCGTTGCCTGGCTGGTCTGGGTGCTGGGCCAGCAGAGCGGCATCGACGGCGCAGGCGCTTTGCTGGCTTTGCTGGTCTGCCTCGCCGCCGTCGCATGGGCGCTGACCTTGCGCGGACGGACGCGCGTCGTGCTCGCCGGCGCGCTGGTGGGCATCACGGCGCTGGTCGGCTTTTCGATCGGCGGCAATCTGCTGCGGCCGATCGTGACCACCCCATCGGCAAGTGCCGTGACCGGCGACCGCTGGCAGCCCTGGTCGACCACGCGCGTCGCAGAACTTCACGCTGCCGGCCGTCCGGTTTTCGTCGACTTCACGGCCGCCTGGTGCATCACCTGCCAGTACAACAAGAAGGCGACGCTGTCCGACCCAGCGGTGCTGGCCGACTTCGACAGCCGCCGCGTCGCGATGTTGCGCGCCGACTGGACGCGGCAAGACC
>JAQGMX010000250.1 GCA_028292145.1 Variovorax sp. | reverse complement strand
TCGAGCTTCACCCGCAGGGAAGCCCAGGGCGGCGGCATGACGCAAGGCATTGCGGCCAGGTCTCTCCAGCCAGGCTTGCGTTTGGAGAGCAACGGATGGTTGGGTTTCACGACTACCGCCATCGGCTCCTCCAGCAGCGCCTCGGTCACTAGATCGGGCGCCGCGTAACCGGGCTCCAGCCGGCCGACGAACAGGTCCAGCTCGCCGAGCCGCAACTTGGGCAGCAGCCGCGTGAGGTCGCCCTCTTCCACCAGCACCGTGGTTTGAGCGGACTGCGCCTTGAGCCTTTCCACCGCGCGCGCCAGCAGCACCGGCGTCGCCACCACCATCGCGCCGACGCCGATGCGTCCGGCAGCACCGCTTGCCACGGCGGCGATCTCGTCGCGGGTGCGGTCGTAGTCGGCGAGCACCGAGCGCGCAAAGCGCACGACGCTGTCACCCGCTGGCGTCGTGACGGTCCCGCGGGTGGAACGCTCGAACAGCGACAGCCCGAACATGCGCTCGATCTCCGCCAGCGTCTTGGAAACGGCGGGCTGCGTGACCGACAGGAACTCCGCCGCGCGGCCCAGATGACGGAATTGATCGAGCGCCACCAGCATCTGCAGGTGCCGGAGCTTGAGGTTGGAACGCAGGACGCGATCGATCTCGCTCATGGGGTCGAAACGGACTTTCTTCATAACCGGCAGGCAATGAAGCGAGTCCGCTATTTCATTGGAAAGCAATGATTGTCTGCGGAAGAATCCGGCTGCCAGCCAAAACAACGATTTCCGGAGACAACACATGACCCACGACCGTCGGATCCAGCGGCGCCAGTTCGTTCTCGGCAGCATCGGTGCCGCCGCCACTTCCGCCATCGCCACCTTTCCGCAGCATGCTTCGGCAGCCGACTATCCCAAGCGCCCGATCAACTTCATCTGCCCGTGGCCCGCCGGCGGCACAGCCGACCGCTCGATGCGCAGCATCTGCCAGATCGCGTCGCGCGAACTCGGTCAGCCGGTGGTGCTGGAAAACCGCGCCGGCGCTTCCGGAATGATCGGCACCAAGGCGCTGGCGATCGCCAGACCTGACGGCTACACCGTCGGTCAGATACCGATTTCGGTCACCCGATTCGCGCAGATCGGCAGCGTGCAGATCGATCCGCTTAAAGACCTGACCTATCTGACGCGCACATCCGGCCAGACCTTCGGCATCGCGGTGCTGGCGACCTCGCCGTTCAAGTCGCTGAGCGACATGGTGGCGCAAGCCAAGGCGAAACCCGGCACGGTGACCTATGCGCACGCGGGCGTCGGCGGCGCGACGCATGTGGGCATGGAACAGTTCGCGCAGGCTGCGGGTATCAGGCTGAACGCCATCGCCTACAAGGGTGGCGCGGCAGCACTGCAGGACGTCCTGGGTGAGCAGGTCGACATGCTCGCCGACAGCAGTTCATGGGCGCCACATGTGGAAGCCGGCAAGCTGCGCCTGTTGGCGACTTGGGGCGAAGCCCGCACACCACGCTTCAAGGACACGCCGACGCTCAAGGAGCTGGGCTACGACGTCGTGGTCGAGGCTCCCAACGGCATCGGCGCGCCGCGCGGACTGCCGCCGGCCTTTGAGAAGCGGCTGCGCGACGCTTTCCGCGTGGCGGTCAACAGCGACGAATTCAGGAAAGTGGCCGAGAGCATCGATGCGCCGGTCATGTACCTGGACGGCCCCGACTATCTGAAATACGTTCAGGGCGTCTACCGTCAGGAAACCGACCTGATCCAGAAACTCAATCTCAAGGAACTGATGCAGAAGGGCTGAGCCGGCTCCGACGCATCCCTTTCACGCCATGACTCCACTGCTGCGCCTGCATCCGAACGACAACGTGCTGGTGGCCCGGACCGCCATCGCGCTCGGCGAAACCATCGCCGAATTCGGCGTGCGCGCCCGTGCCCAGATTCCCGCAGGCCACAAGATCGCCGCGCGCGCCATCGCGGCCGGCGAAGAAGTGAAAAAGTACGACACCGTCATCGGCGTCGCGTCGCGCGACCTGCTGGCGGGCCACTACGTCCACAGCCACAACCTGACGCTGGTCGACAGCTACCGCGACCCGGCTTTCTGCCAGGACGTGCGGCCGGTCGCTTATGTGCCGGAAGCCGAGCGCGCGACCTTCATGGGATTCGTGCGTGCGGACGGGCGCGTCGGCACGCGCAACTTCATCGGCATCCTGTCTTCGGTGAACTGCTCGTCGACGGTCATCAATCGCATCGCGGCGCATTTCACGCCAGAGCGGCTGGCCGGCTTCCCGAACATCGACGGCGTCGCAGCCTTCGCGCAAACCAGCGGCTGCGGCATGTCGTCGCCGAGCGAGCATTTCGACGTGCTGCGCCGCACGCTGGCCGGTTACGCGCGTCATCCGAACCTGGCCGGCGTGCTGATCGTCGGGCTGGGCTGCGAGCGCAACCAGGTCGATTCGCTGGTGGACTCGCAGGGGCTGAAGGCGGGACGGCTGATGCGCACGCTGGTGATGCAGGAGGTCGGCGGTACGCGCGTGACGATCGAAGCGGGCATCCGAGCGATCGAAGACATGCTGGAAGAAGCGAACGCCGCGCGTCGGCAGCCGGTGAGCGCGAGCCATCTCAAGATCGGGCTGGAATGCGGCGGTTCGGACGGCTTTTCGGCGATATCGGCCAACCCGGCGTTGGGCGCGGCGATGGACATCCTCGTGCAGCACGGCGGCACCGCAATTCTTTCGGAGACGCCGGAGATTCACGGCGTCGAATTCATGCTGACGCGCCGCGCCGTGACGCCCGAAGTCGGCCAGAAGCTGCTCGACCGGCTGGCCTGGTGGGAGCGTTATGCCGCCGGCCAGAACGCGCAGTTCAACGGCGTGGTCGGGCACGGCAACCAGGCCGGCGGACTGGCCAACATCTTCGAGAAATCGCTCGGCTCCGCGATGAAGGGCGGCACGACGCCGCTGCAGGCCGTCTACGAATACGCCGAGCCGATCGACCAGGCCGGCTTCGTCTTCATGGATTCGCCGGGCTACGACCCCGTCGCAGCGACAGGCCAGATCGCCAGCGGCGCGCAACTGATCTGCTTCACGACCGGCCGCGGATCGATGTTCGGCAGCAAGCCGGCGCCGACCATCAAGCTCGCCAGCAACACGCCGATGTTCCGCCGGCTCGAGGAAGACATGGACATCAACTGCGGCGTCGTGATCGACGGCGAACTCGGCGTTCCCGAACTGGGACGACTGATCTTCGAGCAGATCCTGCGACACGCTTCGGGCGAAGCGACCAAGAGCGAAGCGCTGGGGCTTGGCGACCATGAATTCGTGCCGTGGCACTTGGGCATCGTCAGCTAGGTGGAAACCAGCAAGGGTGTTGACGCCGCTTCGGAATGATGTTTTCGTCGAAGCCATGACCAAAGTAGGAATCATCGGCCTCGGTGCCATGGGTGGCGGCATGGCGAAATCGCTGCGCCGCGCGGGTTACGACCTGCACGTGTTCGACGTGCGATCCGGTGCGGCGGAAGCG
>JAQGMX010000208.1 GCA_028292145.1 Variovorax sp. | reverse complement strand
CCAGCGTCGGCTCCGTCTCGGCCTCGATGACGATGCGGCCCGGCTCGACCGTCACCCGCACCTGCGAACCTTCGCCCACGCCTGCTGCCTTTGCTTGAGGCTTGGTCAGGCGAAATGCGAGGCCGTTGCCCCAAGCGCTGATCTGGCCCATCGATGTGTTCATTTGATTTTCCTCTAAGTTGATACGAATGTATCAACGGCAGCATTGCGTGTCAACGAACGTATAAACACGCCATTGCATGATTCGGTCATGGGCATGGTCGTTCTCGCGACGCACGCCATTGCTTCTCGGCGGTAGAGTGCCACCATGAACGCACCCGCCACGCCCACCCAGCATGCGCTGCTCCAGCGCTCCGAACGCCAGTCGCAGATCGTGCGTGCGCTGCAGGCGCACCTGCCGTCGCACGCGCTGATCTGGCAGGACGAGGACACGACGCCCTACGAATGCGACGGCCTCACGGCCTATCGGGCGCGTCCGCTGGTCGTGGCTTTGCCCGAAACCGAGGCGCAGGTCGCCGCCGTGTTGGCAACCTGCCACAAGCTCGGCGTGCCGGTCGTGGCGCGCGGCGCCGGCACCGGGCTTTCGGGCGGCGCGATGCCCGACCCGATGGGCGTGACGATGTCGCTGGCCAAATTCAATCGAATCCTGAAGATCGATCCGGTCAGCCGGACTGCCGTCGTGCAGTGCGGCGTGCGCAATCTCGCGATCAGCGAGGCGGCGGCGCCTTTCAATCTCTACTACGCACCCGATCCGTCGAGCCAGATCGCCTGCACCATCGGCGGCAACGTGGCCGAGAACTCAGGCGGCGTGCATTGCCTGAAGTACGGGCTTACGCTGCACAACGTGATGCGCGTGCGCGGCTTCACGGCCGAGGGCGAGCCGATCGAGTTCGGCGGCGATGCGCTCGACGCGCCGGGGCTCGACCTGTTGGCGCTGGTGGTCGGCAGCGAAGGCATGCTGGCGGTGACGCTCGAAGTCACCGTCAAGCTGGTGCCCAAGCCGCAACTCGCGCGCTGCATCATGGCCAGTTTCGACGATGTGCGCAAAGCCGGTGACGCCGTGGCCGCGGTCATTGCCGCCGGCATCATCCCAGCGGGCCTGGAGATGATGGACAAGCCGATGACCGCCGCCGTCGAGGATTTCGTGCGCGCAGGCTACGACCTCGACGCCGCCGCGATCCTGCTGTGCGAATCGGACGGTACGCCGGAAGAAGTCGAGGAAGAGATCGGCCGCATGACCGCCGTGCTGCGTGGCTGCGGCGCCACCGCCATCTCGATCAGCGAGAACGAGGACGAGCGGCTGAAATTCTGGAGCGGCCGGAAAAATGCGTTTCCGGCATCGGGCCGCATCAGTCCCGACTACATGTGCCTGGATTCGACCATCCCTCGCAAGCGTCTGGCCGACATCCTGCTGGCCATCCAGCAGATGGAAATCAAATACAACCTACGCTGCTGCAACGTGTTCCATGCCGGCGACGGCAATCTGCATCCGCTGGTGCTGTTCGACGCCAACGATCCGGACGAGCTGCATCGCTGCGAGCTCTTCGGCGCCGACATCCTGGAGACTAGCGTTGCGATGGGCGGTACCGTTTCAGGCGAGCATGGCGTCGGCGTCGAGAAGCTCAACAGCATGTGCGTGCAATTCACGGCCGCCGAGAACGAGATGATGTTCGGCGTCAAGCGCGCCTTCGATCCCGAAGGCATGCTGAATCCCGGCAAGGTCATCCCGACGCTCCAGCGCTGCGCCGAATACGGAAAGCAGGTCGTGCGCGGCGGCAAGACGCTGCCTTTCGCCGACCTGCCGCGCTTTTAGCCTCAGTTCCGATAAGGATTGTTCGGCCGGCGGTCGTTGCGGTTCGGCACGCCGTCGCCGTCGCGATCCCAGCGACCGCGGTTGTATTCCCAGCGTCCGCCCCGCTCGCGCCATTCCGGTGCCCGATACGCGTAGCCCGGGCGGGCGCGAATGTAGTCGCCACGGACCCAGACGTGCCGGTTGCCGCGGTATTCATAGTGACCCGGCGCCCAGACATAGCCGCGACGTGGCGGCGGGACGCGCTCGTAGCGCGGCGGCGGCGGCGGGCCCTGCACATACACCGCGACCTGCGCCTGCGCGGCGGTCGGGATCGTGACGGCCGCCAGCGGCAGCAGCGCGGCGAAGCCGGTAGTCAGGATGATTGCGATCTTCTTCATGGCTTGCTCCTTTGGAGTAGTTGATGGGCAAATGATGGCCTCGCCGTGTGAACCGCATGTAAGCCGCAGGCAAAACCTTGTGTCACACTGCCACCCCCATGCGCAAACCCGCCACACACTTGCCGCAAGGCACAGGGCGCCAGCGCGCCGCGACCGAGAGCACCGACCTGCAGCGCGAACGCATCCTGCAGGCGGCGACCACGCTTTTCGCGACGCAGGGCTACGCGAACACGACGATGGCCCAGATCGTCCGCGCGCTCGGCGTCACCAAGCCGTTCGTCTATTACTACTTCCGCGACAAGCAGGAGATTTTCGACACCCTGTCCTGGCGCCCGACGGTCGACTGCTTTACGACAATGGATTTCGATCCCGCGGACAAGCGCCCGGCACGCGAGAAGGTTACGGAGGGCATCGAGCGTCTTGTGCGCGTCACGATCGCGCACCATCCTTGCGCCGTCTTTCCGTACCGCGAGCCCCAGGTCTACCGTCCCGAATACCTCGCCGCACAGCGCAAGCTGGCGCGCCACTTCTATGACCGGCTTTGCAAGCTGCTCGAAGAAGGCCGGCGCGACGGCGATTTCGACTTCGACGACACCATGATCACGGCACTCGCCGCCTGCAGCCTTCCCGGCTTCCTTTTCACCTGGTACCGCCCCGACGGCCGCATGCCGCCCGATGAGGTCGTCACCCAACTCTCCCAACTGGCCTGGCGCGTGCTGGGACTCCGCACATGACACATTCCTCACACACGCCTCGCACCGTGCGACTCATCGGCGCGCCCACGGACATCGGCGCCAGCGTGCGCGGCTCGGGCATGGGACCGGATGCGCTGCGCGTCGCCGATATCGCGGCCACCCTCGCGCGGCTCGGCTTCGGGATCGTCGACAAAGGCAATCTCGCCGGACCGGCCACGCCATGGGCCGCCCCCGCCGACGGCCTGCGCCACCTCGCCGAAGCCGTAGCATGGAACCGGGCCGTGTACGACGCTGTCGACGAAGCGCTCGGTGCCGGACACGTTCCGCTGATGATGGGCGGCGATCACTGCCTGGCCATCGGCTCGATCAGCGCCGTCGCCAAACATGTGCGGCAGCGCGGGCAGAAGCTGCGCGTGCTGTGGCTCGATGCGCACACCGACGTCAACACCGACGCCACCAGCCCGAGCGGCAACATCCACGGCATGCCCGTCGCCTGCCTGCTGGGCCACGGGCCGGTCGCGCTGACCGGCTGGAGCGGCGAACAGGCCGCGCTGTCGCACGACGCGATCCGTTTCCTCGGCATCCGCAGCGTCGACACGGCCGAGAAGCAGGCGATTCGCGAGCTCGGCCTGACGGTGTTCGACATGCGCCACATCGACGAGCACGGCATGCGCGACACCATGACCGAGGCGCTGAAAGACATCGACGACGACACGCACCTGCACGTGAGCTTCGATCTCGACTGCCTCGATCCGGCCGATGCGCCCGGCGTGGGCACCGCGGTGCGCGGCGGCCCGACCTACCGCGAGATGCAGCTGTGCATGGAGATGATTGCCGACACCGGCCGCCTGGGCTCGCTCGACGTGGTCGAGCTCAACCCGGCGTTGGACCTGCGCAACCGGACGGCCGAAGTCGCGGTGGAGTTGATCGAAAGCATGCTCGGAAAATCGACGCTGGAAAGATTCCTACGTCTGGAGGTGGCGGTCGGGAAGCAGGTCTAGCAACTATTGCGCATACAGTTAACATTTCAGCGGAAAGCGGCGCAAGCCTTCATGTCACTCATCACCAACTCCCTACCAGACGAGGCAGAAGCGCCACAGGCGCCGTTGCGCATCCTGGTTGTCGAGGACGATCCCGATGCGCTGGCGACCACCGTCGACATGCTCCAGACACTCGGCCACTGGACGGCGGGCGTCAAAAGTGCGGAAGTGGCGCGCGATCGGTTCATCGAAGGCGCTTTCGACGTGCTGATGACCGACATCGGACTTCCCGCACTGTCGGGATTCGATCTGGTCGAAATCCTGCAGGCCAATCACAAACTTCGCGTGATCTTCGCGACCGGCCAGATACGCCCCGAAGCGCCGATACCGGGCACCATCTGGTTGCAGAAACCGTTCGGTCTCGATGCGCTCAGCGCGGCGCTGGATGGCGTCGAGCCGGTGCCTGTTTCGCGCTCTTCGCGTTCGGACTGATCAGCCTCGCTCCGGCGTCGGCGCCACGGGCGTCTCTGCAGGGGCGGGAACGATCGGCGCCACTGGCGCCATCGGTGCAGTCTTCATCTGCGGTACAGGCGCAACGGGCGACGTCACGACCGGCTCGTCCGCCGTGTCTCTCGCCTCACCGGTGACGAGAAAGCGGTCCAGCAGCGCGAAGAAACGGTCGTAGAAACGCCCGTCGGTCAGGGTTTCGCTCGCCACCTTGACCATCGCATCGTCGCTCGACGAAAACGGCACCGACAAGGAACCGAACGCCGGCACACCGACGCTGGCCGAGTTGTTAATTTTCTTGATGCCGTAACGGTCCTGGAGCGCTGTGACGAAGGCGATCGTCCGTTGCGGCGCACCCCTCGCACGGCCACCGGCGGAATCCTTGGCGCACACCACCCGGAACTCGACCTCGACATGGACTTCGGCCGCCGGCTGAAAGCTCTTTCGGCCGGTCACCAGATCGGGGTTCGCCGCGCTGATCAGGTACCCCTGGCTCAACAACGCACGGCGTGCGGCCTCGCAGGTCTGCGCCTCGGTCGCGCCATAGCTGCGCGCGTGGGTGGTGGTGGAATCGAACTCCTCCGGGTCGTACGTCACGCGCTTGTTCGTACTGCCGCAGGCCGACAACGCCGCAGCGGCGGCCAGCAACGCGGCGATGCGCCACGTGCGGTTGCGGGATGGAGAAATCTGGAGCAGGGACAACGAAGTCGGCATGGAAGACATGAAGTGGCGAATCCTAACCGGCGGGTTCCGGCGCCGGTTCGAGCTTCCAGCCGAACCTTCGTTCCCGTCCGAGGTTCAATCCAGCGTCAGCACGTGATGCGCGCGCACGCGCGTCGCGGCGATCAGGCGTGCGTTGGGCGCATCCGTCTGCTCGACCCAGGCGAGCGCGGCTTCCTCGCTGCGGCCGAATTGCCGATGCCGCCGGACAAGGCGCGCTTCACGCAACGCTTCGTTGACATCCACGTACCAGATCTCGTCCAGCAGACCTGCCACGCCGGCCCAGGCACCGCCGTCGTGCAACAGATAGTTGCCCTCGGTGATGACGAGTTGCGTCGCAGGCAATACGGCGATCGCGCCGGCCACCGGTTCCTCGATCTCGCGCCTGAACTCGGGCGCGTAGACGATGTCGTCATCGCCCTGCGTCCGCAGGCGCTGCAGCAGCGCCACATAGCCGGCGCTGTCGAAGGTGTCCGGCGCCCCCTTGCGATCCGTCCGACCCAGCCGCTGCAACTCGACGTTGGCCAGGTGGAAGCCGTCCATCGGCACCACCTGCGCACGCTCGCCGAGCGCAGCCAGCAAAGCCGCCGCCAGCGTCGACTTGCCCGCACCCGGTGCGCCGACCAGTCCGAGCAGCTTGCGACGGCCGTCGGCCAGCAGCGCGTCGATGCGCCGCCGTTCTTCGATACCGATGCCGTTCACAGGCCGCAACTCATGGATACAGGCCGCGCTCCTGGCGCGCCATCAGGATGCGTTCGCAGGCCACGGCGTAAGTCGCCGTGCGCAACGTGATCTTGTGCTTGTCGGCCGTGTCCCAGATCTGGTTGAGCGCGTTCATCATGATGCGGTCGAGGCGCACATTGATCTCGTCCTCGTCCCAGAAGAAGGACGAGAAGTCCTGCACCCATTCGAAATAGCTCACCGTCACGCCGCCGGCGTTGCAGATCACGTCGGGCACCACCAGCACGCCACGCTCGGCCAGAATGTCGTCGGCGCTCGGCACGGTCGGGCCGTTGGCGCCTTCGAGCACCAGCTTGGCCTTGGTCTTCTTCGCGCGGTCGGCGGTGATCTGGCCTTCGAGCGCCGCCGGGATCAGGATGTCGCAGGCGACGTCCCAGAAGGCTTCGTTGTCAACCACGTCGCCGCCCTTGAAGGCGATCACGCCCTCGACGTTGGCAACCGGAATCAGCGTGGCCAGGTCGAGGCCGTTGTCGTTCACGATGGTGCCGGTGTGGTCCTGCACGGCAACGATCTTCGCGCCCGCCTCGGCAAACAGTTCGGCCGCGACCGAGCCCACATTGCCGAAGCCCTGCACCGCCACCTTGGCACCGCGCAGATCGAGGCCGAGCCGGCGAGCCGCTTCACGACCGGTCACGAACACGCCACGGCCTGTGGCCTTGACGCGACCCAGCGAACCGCCGAGATGCAGCGGCTTGCCGGTGACGACGCCGGTGGCGGTGCCGCCGACGTTCATCGAATAGGTGTCCATCATCCAGGCCATGATCTGGCCGTTGGTGTTCACGTCGGGCGCCGGAATGTCCTGCTGCGGGCCGATGATGATGCCGATCTCGCTGGTGTAGCGACGGGTGACTTTCTCGAGTTCCTTCATCGACAGCTTCTTTGGATCGACGCGCACGCCGCCCTTGGCGCCGCCGTACGGCAGGTTGACGGCCGCCGTCTTGATCGTCATCCAGGCCGACAGCGCCATCACTTCTTCCAGCGTGACGTCGGGATGGAAGCGTACGCCGCCCTTGCCCGGACCGCGCGACATGTTGTGCTGCACGCGATAGCCCTCGAAATGCGCGATGCTGCCGTCATCCATCTCGATCGGCACGTCGACGATCAGCGCGCGCTTGGGGCGCTTGAGCGTCTCGGCCCAGCGTCCAAGGTCGCCGAGGTACGGAATCACCCGGTCGACCTGCGACAGGTAGGTGCCCCACGGACTGTTCGCGGTGGGATGGACGAAGGACAGCTTTTCGATCATGACGTTGAGACCCTGGTGATGGAGACGGGTGGACGATAGCCCCGAGCACACGCCGTGCCAAGGGTTATGCGCGGCACGGTCTGGCGTTATGCACAAGCGGTCATGCGCGGGTCGCGGGCGGTCGCTACGGCGCCGGCGTCCGGCTGCCGAAGATCGCGCTGCCGATGCGCACCATCGTCGCGCC
>JAQGMX010000201.1 GCA_028292145.1 Variovorax sp. | reverse complement strand
AGCGCCTCGGTGGCCGGCGTCTGATCGAGGTTCGAAAGCTGCATCGTCGACGGATCGATCCGGTTGGCGCGAAGCATCCGGTCCATGATTTCCGGCACGCCGCTGCCTGCCTTCTCGACGTTGACACGAAGATCTTTCAACTGCGCCAGCGAAGTCAGCGTCGATGTCTTGCGGTCGACGGTCCGCGCCGATTCGGTCCGGTAGAAAACCCAGATCGGCTCGAAGAAAAGGCTGCCGAGCGAGGTCAGGCCGGCTTCGCCATCGGCGACGACGTCCGCACTCCCGCCGCGAACGAAAGCCACATCGGCACCGCCGTCGCGCAGCAACTGCAGGTTTTCGGAGGAGCCGGCCGTGGGTTTCAGCACGACTTCGATGCCGTTCGCCGCGATGGCTTGCGCATAGCGCCTGCCGAATTCGGCGTAGGCGCTGCCGGCCGGGCCGGTCGCGAGCGTGACGCGGCGAGGCGGCTGCGGGTCGAGCCACCAATAGGCTGCGATCAGCAGGCCGATGATCAGAAACACCACCGGGCCGGCGGAGGCGATCAGGTCGCGGATCGACAACAGGATGAGCTTGAGGGTCTTGGGCATCGCCATGGAAGTTCGAGTCGCCGGTTCAGGACCGCGCCGGCAGGTCGGCTGCGCAGGGAATGTGAAGCGTGTCGGTCGTGACCGTGCGCGCCGCCCGCACGGCCCGAACGGTGGCGATCGCCACCGCTTCTGCGGCCATCGCGCTCAGCACGGTCATTCCGGGTGCGCCGCTTGCAAGCGGCACGCGGCAGGTGGCCAGTGCGAACAGCGTATCGCCGTCGCTCATGGTGTGGACCGGGTTGATGCTGCGCGCCAGCCCGTCGTGAGCCACCATCGCGAGGCGGTTGGCCTGGACCTTGGTCAGCACGGCATCGGTCGCAACCACGCCGATGGTGGTGTTGGTGCCGGCCAGCAGCGGTTTGGGAAGTTCGCCACGCATCAGGGCGCGGCGCGTGTCGCGCAGCGCGAGGCCGTCGGCGGTCCGCGCGCCGGCCACGACCTGCGCGGTGTCCGGGTCGATCACGTCGCCGAGCGCATTGCAGGCGATGAGCGCGCCGACCGTGACGCCGCCGACCGTGACCGAAGCCGTCCCGATGCCGCCCTTCATCGCCAGCTCGACACCGAAAAGCTTGCCGACCAGCGCACCGGTACCGGCGCCGACATTGCCTTCCTCGGGCGCCGCGGTCGACGCAGCCTCGCAGGCCGCGTACCCGGCGGCAGCGTCGGGGCGGATGCGCGCATCGCCCATCGGCAGATCGAAGAGCACCGCCGCCGGCACGATCGGCAGCGTGCCGAAGCGCACGTCCATCCCGACGCCGCGCTCTTCCAGCCAGCGCATCGCGCCGTCGGCCGCCGCCAGTCCCCAGGCGCTGCCGCCGGCCAGCATCACGCCGTGCACGCCTTCGACGAGGTTGCCGGGCGCCAGCAGATCGGTTTCGCGCGTGCCGGGCGCCGCGCCGCGAACGTCGACGCCGCCGATCGCGCCTTCGCGCGTGAGGATCACCGTGCAGCCGGTCGGCCGGCGGGTGTCGGTGAAATGACCGACCTCGATGCCGGCCACATCGGTGATGCTGCCGTCGGCAGGAGCTGGATTGTTCGTCTGGGAGCGCATGGGACCCGATTATCCGGGTGCACCCATCGTGGCGTCGTTGCCTGGAGCCGTCGGTCAGCGCTTGTAGGCCGTGGGCAGAGCCATGCCCTGTGCGCGCATCACGTCGCGCAGCACGTCGGGGTAGTCGGTGATCAGTCCGTCGACACCGAGGCCGATCAACAGACTCATCTCGTTGCGCTTGTTCACGGTCCACGGAATCACCAGCAACCCCAGCGAGCGTGCTTCGGTCACTGTCGTGGACGTGGCGTCCCGGCTGCTCGGCGACCAGACGACCGGACCGCTGCGCGTACCCGCCGCTGCCTTGACCAGTTGCGGCGTCGATGCATAGGCGGCCGCATCGATCTCGTCAGTCCAGCGACGGTCAGCCAGCGTGCGTGCGGTCGTCAGATAGGCGCGTGCCATCCCGGGAGCGCGCTGGGCGACCAGCGTCAGCGTGCGCCAGTCGAAGCTTTGCACCGTCACGCGCGATGCCAGCCCGGCCTTGTCGATCTCGGCCAGCAGCGCCCGCACCATGACTTCGGGCGAAGCGGTGTCGTCGGGGCGGGTCGGGTCGGTCTTGGTCTCGATGTTGAAGCGCACGGTTTCGGCGCTGCGGGCCTGCACCATGGCGAAAACGGCTGCCAGCGTCGGAATGCGCTCGCCGTCGCGCGGCGATTGATAGGCGAACTGCTTGGCGTAGTCGGTGCCGCGCTGGATGCGGCCGATATCGTAGGTCTGAAGCTGTTCGTAGGTGAGCGACCGGATCAGCGGGCCGGGTGCGGAAATCCAGGCGCCGGCTGCGTTGCGGGTGTGATCGGGGTTCAACGCGACGTCGTGCGACACCACCACCACGTCATCGGCGGTCATCGCGATGTCGAGCTCGAGCGTGGTCACGCCCAGGGTGACGGCCTTGTCGAACGCCGCCAGCGTGTTTTCCGGCCAGAGCCCGCGTCCGCCCCGGTGCGCCTGCAGGTCGAACGGCTCGGCTGCGGCAGCGAACGTCACCAGCAGCGACGCGACAAGTGCTGCGAACGCGGCGAAAGTCACGGCACGGGGGTGGCGCAGCGGGATCATTTGAGTTCCACCCGGATGTCGTCGGGCTCGACCGTGATCTGGCCGATCTGGTAAGTCTTGCGGCCAACCGTCAGCTGCTCGGGCTTGAAGGCGATCAATGCGTAATCGCGCAGCAACTCCTGCGCGACGACCGCGCCGATTTGCTGCAGGCGCTCGGCGTCGCGGCCGGTCATGCCCTGCAGTTCGAGACGTTCCGCTTTCGGCTGGTCGAGGCGGATCGCGAGGGCTGCCGGATCGTATTTCAGCGCACTGCTGACCATGATCACGCCTTCGACGCTCGGCGGACTCAGCAAGGGACTGCCGATGGTCACCAGCGCCGCGATCGCCGCGCGGTTCGTCGTCGCGTCGAGCGTCAGCCGGGGCTCGCGCAACGCCACGGTGAAGAGTTCGGCATAGCGCTGCCTGACCGGGAATCGCTTCGCGACCTGAGCCTGCAGCTCTTCGCGGCTGGCGGTGTATTCGCTGGTGAAGAAGTTGAATCCGGCCAACGCAGCCAAAGGCGCGTGCAGTGCCGCGGTGCCGAGAGCGGCACGCAACAACAGGCGACGGGAGAGCGGACGAAGAGTCATAACGCCCGGAGCTTGCCACATGCGCAAGCCCCTGAGCCGCGCGGGGAACGAATGCGCGGTCGTGCGTTCAGTCGTGGAGGGACGAGAGGAACTGCTTGAGCTCCGGCGTTTGCGGATTGCCGAACAGCTCCGTCGGCGGCCCCATCTCGTGCACGCGCCCCTGGTGCATGAAGATCACGCGGTCGCTGACCTTGCGGGCGAAGCTCATTTCGTGCGTGACCATCAGCAGCGTCATGCCCTCGTCGGCGAGCGATTCGACCACGCGCAGCACCTCGCCGACCAGTTCCGGGTCGAGCGCCGACGTGATCTCGTCGCACAGCAGAACAGCCGGCTCCATCGCCAGCGCACGGGCGATGGCCACGCGCTGCTGCTGGCCACCCGAGAGCTGGTCGGGCATGGCATCGAACTTTTCCGCCAGCCCGACGCGCGTCAGCAGCTTGCGCGCCTGGCTCGCGGCCTCGACCTTGCCGCGCTGCTTGACCAGCGTCGGCGCCAGCATCACGTTCTTGCCGACGGTGAGATGCGGGAACAGGTTGAAGCTCTGAAAGATCATGCCCACGCGCTGGCGCAGTTCGCGCATCGCCATCGCGCTTTCGTGCAGCAGCGGCTTGTTGTCGACGGTGAGCGCACCTTCCTGGAACACTTCCAGCCCGTTGATGCAGCGCAGCAACGTGCTCTTGCCCGAGCCGCTCTTGCCGATGATGGCGATCACCTCGCCGCGCTTCACGGTCAGATCGATGCCCTTGAGCACTTCGTTGGTGCCGTACGACTTCCGCAGCGCGGTGATCTGGACGATCGGCGCACCGGCGACGACGTGTCCGCCATGCGATGTGACGGCGGCGGCCACGGGTATTTCAGCGACGGTTGGCATAGGTTTTTCTTTCCAGGTGTTTGGCGAGCAGGCTGATCGGGAAGCACAGCGCGAAGTACAGCAGCGCGATGCAGCTGAAGACCACGAAAGGGCGGAAGGTGGCGTTGGAAATCATGCTGCCGGCCTTGGTCAGTTCGACGAAGCCGATGACCGATGCCAGCGCCGTGCCCTTGACCACCTGCACCAGGAAGCCGACGGTCGGTGCGGTCGCGATCTTCACGGCCTGCGGCAGCACGACGTGGCGCATCTGCTCGCTGAAGCTCAGCGCCAGGCTGCTCGACGCTTCCCATTGCCCCTTCGGAATCGACGCGACGCAGCCGCGCCAGATTTCGGTCAGGTAGGCGCTGGTGTAGAGCGTGAGCGCCACCGATGCGGCCGTCCAGGCCGACACGTCGATGCCGAACAGCGCGATGCCGAAGTAGCAGAGGAACAGCTGCATCAGGAGCGGCGTGCCCTGGAACAACTGCACGTAAAGGCTGACCGCGCGCTCCATGCCCTTGCCGCCGCGAAGCCGCAGAAACAGGAGCAGGGCGCCGACCAGGCCGCCGCCGACGAAGGCGATCAGCGACAGGGCGACTGTCCAGCGCAACGCGAGAAGCAGGTTGCGCAGGATGTCCCAAAGGGTGAATTCGACCATGGGAGGGTTTCCTTCCTATCGACCGAAAAAGTATTTGGGACCGGCCCAGTTCAGCAGACGCCGCAGCGCCACCGACAGGGCGAGATAGATCAGCGTCGCGACGATGAACGCCTCGAAAGCGCGGAAGTTCCGGCTCTGGATCAGGTTCGCGGCGTAGCTGAGTTCCTCGGTGGAAATCTGTCCGCAGACCGCCGAGCCGAGCATCACGATGATGATCTGGCTGACCATCGACGGCCACACCTTCTTCAGCGCCGGCGGCAGCACCACGCGCAGGAAGACCTGCGCCTTGCTCAGCGCCAGACTCACCGCGGCCTCGATCTGCCCCTTCGGCGTGGCCTCGATGCCGGCGCGGATGATCTCGGTCGAATAGGCGCCGAGGTTCATCACCATCGCGATGATCGATGCCGTCTCCGCCGACAGCTTGAAGCCCGCCGCCGGCAGCCCGAAGAAGATGAAGAACAGCTGCACGATGAACGGCGTGTTGCGGATCAGCTCCACATAGGTGCCGACGATGGTGCGCAGCCACAGCGCGCCGGACGCCCGCGCCCAGGCGCAGAGCGTGCCGACGATCATGCCCAGCACCGTGGCGATGGCGGTCAGGCCGACCGTCCATGCCACGCCTTTGAGCAGCAGCGGCCACTGGCTGAGGACAGCCATGAAGTCGAAGTCGATGAGCATGATCGTAAGGGATCAGTGGATCGGGCGGATCAGAGCGGCAGGTCGCCGGCCGGACGGCCGAGCCACTGGGTGGCCATCTTGTCGATCGTGCCGTCCTTGCGAGCCGCGGCGATGATCTCGTTGACCTTGGCCTTGAGGGCGTCCTCGCCCTTGGCGATGCCGACGAAGCACGGGCTGTCCTTGAGCAGCAGCTTGTATTCGACGCCCAACTGCGGGTTGCGCTTCATCATGTCGCCGGCGACGGCCGCGCTGGTCGCGATGGTCTGCGTCTGGCCGGCCACGAAGGCGGCGATCGTCGCGTTGTTGTCCTCGAAGCGCTTGTAATCGAGCGTGGTCGGGGCGACCTTGGCGAGTTCCTGGTCTTCCATCGCGCCGCGGGTCACGGCGACGCTCTTGCCGCCCATGTCAGCGAAGGTCTTGATGCTCATGTTCTTCGCGGCATAGACGGCCTGGAAGAACGGCGCGTAGGCGCTGCTGAAGTCGATGACCTTCTCGCGTTCGGCGTTCTTGCCCAGCGTGGAGATGACCAGGTCGGCCTTGCGCGTCTGGAGGTACGGGATGCGGTTGGCGCTGGTCACCGGCACCAGCTCGACCTTGACGCCGAGCTTGGATGCGATCAGCTTCGCCGTTTCGACGTCCAGGCCCTGCGGTGCCATGTCGGGACCGACGAAACCGTAGGGCGGATAGTCGGTCGGCACGGCGATCTTGATCGTCTTCGACTTCATGATGTTGTCCAGCGCGGCCTGAGCCTGTGCGCCGGTGGCGGAAAGGATTGCGGCTGCCGTGAGGCCGAGCGCGAAGAGGCGTTTAGAGATTTTCATAAGAGAGCTCCTAGGTAAGTGGATGAATCGATGGAGGTGTCGTCCGTCGGCGCGGCGGGCGTCGCGCGACGGCGGGGGCGGGCGCCCGGCATCGGTGCGAGCGCATCGCGCAGTTGCGCCAGCGGATCGGGGCTGGCCTGCGCGCGCAGGGCCGAATGCACGGTGCCGATGTGTTCGGCCATCAGTGCCTCGGCTTCGGCCGCATCGCCGCGCGCCAGCGCATCGACGATGCGCACGTGGTCCTCGCACGATTGCGCCGCGTCGTGCGTGGATTGATAGAGCATGGCGATCAACGTGGTGCGCGCGGTGAAGTCGCGCAGCGTGTCGGCCAGCAAGGTGTTGCCCAGGCATTCGGCCAGGCAGACGTGGAAATCGCCGAGCAGGAAGCTGCGTGCACCGACATCGCTTCCCTTGACGGCCGCTTTTTCTCGCTGGAGATGCGCCTTCAGGCGGCGCAGCGCAGCCTTGTCGATGCTGCCGGCGCTGCCCGCGCTGCGGATCAGCCCGACCTCGATCACCCGGCGGGCCTCGAAGGCTTCGCGCGCTTCTTCCTGCGACGGCTCGATCACGAACCAGCCCCGCCGCGCCTCGACGGTGACGATGCCGCGCGCCGCCAAACGGGTCAGCGCCTCGCGCACGATGGTGCGGCTGCAGCCGAACAGCATCGCCAGCTGCTGTTCGCCGAGCCGGGAGCCGGGCGCGAGCTTGCGCGCCATCACGGCCTCGACGATGCGTGCACTGATTTCGGATGCGGAGATCGACATGCCTGCTGATCAGCAGCTTCCGTGCCAGCTTGTATGCAAGGAATGCGCACCAGCGGAGTGCGGACGCCCTGTCCGAGGTGCCTGTCCGAGATGTTTTCCAGGGCAGAATTCGCCCCAATCCGTGAAAGAGCTGCCAAGTGAAGCCAACTGATGCACCGTTGCAGTTTGTGGGTGTGCTTTTGCAACCCGTCGTCGAAGCCCTCGACAGCCTCGACATTGCCATCTGCCTTTTCGACGACGAGGACCGGCTGATGGCATGGAACCGGAGCTTCGTGGCCTTTTTTCCTGAGCATGCGGGCGCGGTCGCAGTCGGCGAGCCCTACGCCGTCAACCTCCGCCGTTTCTATAACGGACGGCTCAGCGCCGAAGAAATGCCGCAGATCGATCGCTACATCGAAGAAGGCGTGGCCCGTCATCGGGCGCAGCAGCGGCCTTTTGCGTTCGAGCACCGTGGTCGACGCCTGATGGTGGCGTCGTTGCCGGTGCCGGGTATCGGCCGCATCCGCATCTGGCGTCGGGATGAATACGGATCGCCCACGGACGATGCGGCATCGTTTGCGCTGGAGCGCCTGAATCTGCAGGGTGTCGAAGGAACGTCACTCTTCGATCATGTCGCGGACGGCGTGATGGTCAGCGGTGCGGACGATCGCATCCTGTGGGTCAATCAACCCTTTGCGACCATGTATGGCTTCAGTCACCGCGACACCGCTGTCGGCATGATTTTCGAAGAGGCCTATCGCCGTGCCTGGCGGGGTTTTGAAAACAGCGCGTCGGCATTGTTCGAAAGCGGATTGACGGTGCTGAAAGAAAACATGCGCTTTGCCGGCGCGCCTTTCGAAGTGCCGCTGCCTTTCGAGCGCTGGAGTCGCGTGATCGAGCAGCGCGGGCCCGACGGCAAGCGTTTCTTTGCCCATGTCGACATCACCATCCTCAAGCGCCAGCAGAACCGGCTGCAGATCGCAGAGCGTCGTGCGCGCGAGAGCGAAGCGCTGTTGCGCCAGAAATCGGCGCTGCTCGAGACCACGCTCGAGCGCATGGAGCAGGGCATCATGATGGTGAGCGCGGAAGGAATCGTCGAGGTCTGCAATGACCGCGTGCTGCAATTGCTCGATCTGCCGCGCGAACTGATGGCGTCGCGTCCGCCGTTTTGGCAAGTGGTGGAATACCAGTGGACGCACGGCGAATTCGCGCGCACCGCCGAAGATCTGCTGCCCATGATGCGTCCGAACTCCGGTATCGAGGGCATCCAGCGCTACGACCGCGAACGGCCGGATGGCCGCGTGATCGAAGTCTCGATCGTGCCGATCGAGGGCGGCGGCGTCGTGCGCACCTATACGGACATCACCGACCGCAAGCGCAGCGAGGAGCGCATCCGGCACCTGGCCAGTCACGACGGGCTGACTTCGCTCATCAACCGGGAGGTCTTCCTCGAATACCTTGCCGGCGCGACCGAATCGGCCTCGAGTACCGGCGAAGGTTTTGCGGTGCACTACATCGACATCGACGAATTCAAGCCGGTGAACGACCGTTTCGGCCATGCCATCGGCGACAAGGTCCTGGCGCTTGCAGCCGGAAAGATGAGTCTGGCCGTCGGAAAGGCCGGCGTCGTCGGGCGCATGGGCGGCGACGAGTTCGCGATCCTGCAGTACCGGGTGAGCAGCCAGGGCCTCGCGCTCGAAATGGGCCGCCGTGTTCTTCTGGCCTTGCGGGAGCCGCTGGAGGTGGAGGCGCATCTGTTGCAATTGGATGCGTCGCTGGGCATCGCGATCTATCCGGACGCCGGCATCGATGCCGACGTACTCATCCGCCATGCCGACGCCGCCATGTATGCAGCCAAGCACGACCGGCGCGCAGACGCGTCGGGCATTCAGGTTTTCGGCACGCCCGACTGACGGCGTCGCCTGCGCGACCCTCCCGGGGGCTTCCCCTCTGTCGGGCGAGTGTCCGGCCGTCGTAATCTCGGCGATTCCGTTGGAGACTTCATGGACCGTCCGCACTACAAGTTCTGGCCCTCGAGGCTGCCCCATGCCATCACCGTGCCCGCCACCTCGCTCTGGCACAACCTCGCCACTTCTGCCGATCGCTACCCCGACAAGGACGCGCTGATCTTCTTCGGCAGCGTCATCAGCTACCGTGAACTGGTCGATCAGGCGGAGCGGCTGGCCGGCACGCTGCACGCGCTGGGCGTGCGCCGCGGCGACCGCGTCGTGCTCGACATGCAGAACTGCCCTCAGCTGGTGATCGCACATTTCGCGATCCTGCGCGCCAACGCGGTGGTGGTGCCGGTCAACCCGATGAACCGTGCCGAAGAACTTAAGCATTACATCGTCGATCCCGATGCGAAGGTCGCGATCACGACCGGCGACCTGGCACCCGAACTGGCGAAGGCCAGCAACGCGCTGGAGCCCGGTCAGCGCCTCGCGCACATGATCGTCACGCAGTTCACCGACACGTTCGATCCCGACGTCACCGGCGAAGAGGCGCCGGCGCCGGCCTGGCACGACTGGCTGCTCGCGCGTCACCCGCTGCCTGTGCTGGAGGACGCCGCCGATGGCGCCGTCATGCACTGGCGCGATGCGCTCGGCGCGGGCCATCGGCCGCCAGAGCTCGTCGTCGGCGCGAACGACATGGCGCTGCTGCCTTACACAAGCGGCACGACCGGCCTGCCCAAGGGTTGCATCCACCACCATTCGAGCCTGATGCACAACGCGGTGGCTGGCCAGTTGTGGGGCGCGGTTTCGGCCGATTCGGTGGTGCTCGCGGTCATACCGATGTTCCATATCACCGGCACCGTCAGCATGATGCACACCTCGATCTTCTCGGGTGCCACGCTGGTCATCATGCCGCGCTGGGACCGGGAAGTCGCGGGCCGGCTGATCTCGCTGCGCAGGATTACCAGCTGGACCAACATTCCGACGATGGTCATCGACCTGCTGGCCAGCCCGAACTTCGCCAGTTTCGACCTGAGCAGCCTCAACTACATCGGCGGCGGCGGCGCGGCCATGCCGCAGGCCGTCGCCCAGCGCTTGCTCGAGCTTTATGGCCTGCGCTACATGGAAGGCTACGGGCTGACCGAAACCGCGGCGCCTTCGCATGCGCAGCCCTTCGACTATCCGAAGCAGCAGTGCCTCGGCATTCCTTATATGAGCACCGATTCGCGCGTGGTCGATCCGGATACGCTGAAGGAGATGCCGACGGGCGAGGCCGGCGAGATCATCACCAGCGGCCCGGAGGTGTTCCAGGGCTACTGGAAGCGTCCCGACGCGACGGCAGCGGCCTTCATCGAGTTCGAGGGCAAGCGCTTCTTCCGCACTGGCGACATGGGCCGCGTCGACGAAGACGGCTATTTCTTCATGACCGATCGCCTGAAGCGGATGATCAATGCCAGCGGTTTCAAGGTCTGGCCGGCGGAGGTCGAGCTGCTGATGTTCCGCAACCCGGCCATCCAGGAGGCCTGCATCATCGGCACGAAGGACGCCTACCGCGGCGAGTCGGTGAAGGCCGTCGTGGTGCTGCGCGCGACGCACAAGGACACCACCGAGCAGCAGATCATCGACTGGTGCCGCGAGAACATGGCGGTCTACAAAATTCCGCGCACGGTGCGTTTCGTCGATGCGCTGCCCAAGAGCGGCAGCGGCAAGGTGATGTGGCGGCTGCTGCAGGAAGACGAGGCAGCCGATGCGGCAGCCAGCGCGAAAGCGGCGACCGTCTGAACCGTCAGGACTCGCTCTTGCCGCTCGCGCCCACATCAGCCACGACGCGCGCGTGCCGCTGGAAGCTCCAGTAGGCGCTGGCCCAGTCCATCAGCACGACGAAACGGTTGCGAAAACCAATCAGGAAATAGACGTGTGCGAAAAGCCAGAACAGCCAGGCCGGCTTGCCGCTGAAACGCAAGGCGCCGAATGGCGTTTCCAAGTCGACGACCGCCGAGTTGCGGCCGATGGTCGCCAGATTGCCGTAGTCGGCATAGCGGAACGGCTTCGTCGGCCGGCCGGCGATGCGAAGCAGGATGTTGGCCGCTGCCGCGCGGCCCATCTGCTTGGCGCCGGGTGAAACGCCCGGCACCGGCTTCGGTTCCTTGCCGGGCACGTAGCTCATCGCCGCAGCCAGGTCCCCGACAACGCTGATCTCCGGATGTGCCGCCAGGCTCAGGTCCGGCTCGACCTTGACGCGACCCGCGCGATCGCTTTCCGCGCCGGTCGCCGTCGCCATCAGCTTGCCAAGCGGCGAAGCGGCGACGCCGGCGGCCCAGATCACGCAGTAGCTGGGGATGCGCTCGTCCTGCCCGTCGACGGTGACCTGGAGGCCGGTGGCGTCGATCGACGTTACGCGAGCGCCAAGGCGCACCTTCACGCCCAGGCGTTCGAGTTGCTCGCGCGCTTTCTGGCTCAGGCTTTCCGGCATCGCCTGAAGAACGCGGGAGCCGCCCTCGACCAGCAGGATTTCGGAGCTGGCCGGATCGATCCGGCGGAATTCGCCTTCGAGCGTGTGACGCGCGATTTCGGCCAGCGTGCCGGCCATTTCCACGCCGGTCGGGCCGCCGCCGATCACGACGAAGGTCAGCAGCGCGCGCTGGCGGACCGGGTCGGACTCTTTTTCCGCCTGTTCGAACGACATCAGCACATGGCTGCGAATCTGGAACGCGTCGGCCAGCGTCTTCAGCCCCGGCGCGAACTCGGCCCACTGGTCGTTGCCGAAGTAACTGTGCGTCGAGCCGGCGGCCACGATCAGGTGGTCGTAGCCGAGGCGAAGACCGTCCGCCAGCACGGCTTCTTGCGTTGCAGGAAGAATCTCGACGACTTCGCCGAGGAGCGTGGTGACGTTGCGTTGTTCGCGGAACAGAAGCCGGGTCGGTGCCGCGATGGACGGTGCGGCCAGGCCTGCGGTCGCCACCTGATAAAGAAGGGGCTGAAAGAGATGGTGGTTGGTTTTTTCGACGATCGTGATGTCGACGTCGGCCTTTCGCAGATGGCGGGCAGCTTCGAGGCCCCCGAAGCCGCAGCCGATGATCAATACCCGCGGACGGGATACCGATGAAGAGGGAGACGTTTTCATCGCAACATTATCGACAGCCGTTGCGGGCGAGTTTGTCCTACGAAAGCACTAACGTCACCCGGCTAAAACTGAAATGAGAACCTTGGAGATTGCATGACGTTATCCCGGCCGAATGCGCCGACCGCCAGTTCGCTGCGCGAAAAATATAGAAATTCATTCGCGGAAGTGCGTGCGGCGAGCGTCGCATTGGCCGCACCGTTGTCTGCAGAAGACCAGTGCATCCAGTCGATGCCGGATGCCAGCCCGACGAAGTGGCACCTCGCGCACAGCACCTGGTTTTTCGAGACGGTGCTTCTGCAACCGCATGCCGCGGGCTACGTGTCCTTCGATCCGCGCTTCCAATATCTGTTCAATTCTTACTACGAAGCACTCGGGCCGCGGGCGCCCCGGCCACAGCGCGGGCTGGTCACGCGACCGTCCAACGACGAAGTGATGGCTTATCGGGCGCATGTGGATGCGGCTGTTGCGTCGTTTCTTGCCGGTGCCGACGACGCGACGTGGGAGGAAATCGCGCCCATCGTCGCGCTCGGGCTTCAGCATGAGCAGCAGCATCAGGAACTGGTCGTCACCGACATCCTGCACGCGTTCTCGTGCAACCCGCTGTTGCCTGCCTACCGCACCGCGACCGGCCCCTCGCTTCGACTCGCCGCCCCGCTACCGCCCGTTCGCTGGCTGAAGCAGGCGGGCGGAACCGTGCAGATCGGCCATGACGCCGCCGTTGACGCCGCCATATTCGCTTTCGACAACGAAACCCCGCGCCATGACGCGCTGCTCCGCCCTTACGCGATCGCCGACCGGCTGGTGCTTTGTGGCGACTATCTGCGCTTTATCGAAGACGGCGGCTACCGGCGTCCCGAGTTCTGGCTGTCCGACGGCTGGGCACAAGTGCAGGCGAACGGCTGGCAATGTCCGGCCTACTGGCTGGCATCGGATGATCCGCGGCTCGCATTCCAGCTGTCCGCCACCGGCGCGCACAGTTCCGCTGCGGGCTGGCATGTGTTCGGGTTGAACGGCGTGCGGCCGATGGACCCCGAAGCACCGGTTGCGCAACTCAGTTTCTACGAATCCGCGGCGTATGCGGAATGGGCCGGTACGCGTCTCCCGACCGAATTTGAGTGGGAAGCGGCATCGTCCGACCCGGACTTGCAGCAGGCCACCGGCCATGTCTGGCAATGGACGCGCTCTTCCTACGACCCTTACCCCGGGTTCAGGCCGATGCCCGGCATCGCAGCCGAGTACAACGGCAAGTTCATGGTCGGTCAGGTCGTGCTTCGCGGCGGCAGCGTCGCGACGCCGGCAGGCCACACACGCCCGACCTACCGCAACTTCTTCCCGCCGGCCGCGCGTTGGCAATTCACGGGGCTGCGGCTCGCCAAGGATCTTTGATGTCGCAACCGTCCGCCCAACTCGAGAATAGCCGGCAGCTCCCGCTTCATTTGCCCGAGCGTGCGCCGGATGCGAGCGAAAACCTTTCCGAGTTCGGGCGCGAGATGCGCGCCGGACTGTCGCGCACCGTTCGCAGCGTTTCCCCGAAATTCTTCTACGACGTGGAGGGTTCGGCGCTTTTCGACCGGATCTGCGAGCTGCCGGAGTACTACCCGACACGCACCGAACTGCAGATCCTCACCGACCACGCAGCCGACATGGCAGCGGAGATCGGCCCGAATGCGGAGATCATCGAATTCGGCGCCGGTTCGCTGACGAAGGTCCGGCTTCTTCTCGACGCGCTCGAGGCACCGCGCCGCTATGTGCCGATCGACATTTCCGGAGAGCACCTCGGAGCAGCGGCCGAACGCCTGCGCGCCGATTACCCCGAGCTTGCGGTGCAACCGGTTGTTGCCGACTACACGATGCCGCTGGTACTGCCCGCGCCGGGCGAGGGCGCCGGACGCCGTGTCGGTTTCTTTCCGGGCTCGACGTTGGGCAACTTCACGCCCGACGAAGCGCTGTCTTTCCTGCAGCTGGCTGCGCGCCTGCTGCGCGGCGGCGGTTTGCTGCTGGGTGTCGATCTGGTCAAGGATGCGGCATTGCTGCACGCCGCCTACAACGACGCGTTGGGTGTGACGGCGGCGTTCAACCTGAATCTGCTGCGTCGGGCCAACACCGAACTCGGCACCGATTTCGATCTTGACGGTTTTGCGCACGCTGCGTTCTACAACGCGCCGTTGCGGCGCATCGAGATGCATCTGATCAGCCGGCGTGCCCAGAGCGTCTCGCTCGGCGAGGACGTTTTCGACTTCGACGAGGGCGAAACCATCCACACCGAAAACTCGCACAAGTTCACCGTCGACGGTTTGCGCTCGCTTGCGGCGAAGGCGGGTTTCGTCCCGAAAGCCGTCTGGACGGATCCGGCGCGTCTCTTCAGCGTCCACTGGCTCCAGGCGCCGGCGGCACAATAGCGGGCTAGCCCGCGCCGTGCGGGCCACGGAGAACCTCAACATGAAAGCAACCTGGAACGGCGTCACCATTGCGCAGAGCGATGACACCGTCATCGTCGAAGGCAATCATTACTTCCCGATCGACTCGCTCGACCGTGCGTACGTGACCTTCAGCAACCATAAGACCACCTGCCCGTGGAAGGGCTCGGCGAGCTATCTTTCGCTGCTGGTCAACGGCGAGTTGAACGCCGACGCCGCCTGGTATTACGTGGAGCCCAAGCCGGAAGCGGAGTCAATCAAGGATCGCGTCGCATTCTGGAAGGGCGTGAAGGTCGAGGCGTGAAGGCGGTCGCGTGACCACCACCGCCTTCAAACCTGCAGCCACTTCTCCCGCAAATCTCGCTTCTGCCTTGCGTACGGACGGCTACGCCGTGCTGGATCCGCAGGGCGTCGCCGAATGGCTGGGAATGCCCGACCTCTCGGCCCTCAACGCGCTGAAGGAAGACTGGGACCAGCTGCCGCCCGACGAATATCTGAAGGACGGCGGCAAGTACCGGCAGCGGCGCCACGCCTGTTTTCAGATCGATGCGGACGCCGACGGGGAAACCGTCGTCCAGGTGCCGCACCGCGCGCACTGGCAACCGGTCGAATACAACGCGCTTCACGGCGGCATGCAGCGGTGGTTCGCGCCGATGGAGGCGTGCACGGTCGCGGCGCCGGCCTGGCAGCACCTGCTCGGACGATTGGCCGCGATTGCCGGCGAGTTGCGCGGCCAGCGCCGCTGGTTCGTCGAGGCGCACCAGTTCCGCATCGACACCGCCGCCGGCATCGGACGACCGACGCCCGAAGGCGCGCACCGGGACGGCGTCGATCTGGTCGCGGTCATGCTGGTCGGCCGGCACGGCATCAAGGGCGGCGAAACGCGGGTCTTCGAAGCCGAAGGCCGGCGCGGCGAACGTTTCACCATGACCGAGCCCTGGACGCTGATGCTGCTTGATGATGCCCGCGTGATTCACGAATCGACGCCGATTCAGCCGCTTGGCGCCGATTCAAACGGTTACCGCGACACGCTGGTCGTCACCTGCCGCGGCGAAGCGTTCCAGGGCGACGATGCTGTAAATTGAGGTTTTTGCGGCTTTCCGCAAACTTTCGCGACTTTTCAGGGGCTCATCCATGTTCAATCACATTCTGGTTCCCATCGACGGCTCCGAAACCTCGATGTATGCGGTCAGCAAGGCCAGTGGGCTGGCGCTGGCTTTCGGCAGCCGGATCACGCTGATCCATGTGATCGACAACTATCCGTTCATCGGCGTCGGCGCCGACTACGCGATGGGCCAGAACGAATATCTGGCGGCGGCGACCAGCAGCGCGCATGCGGCGTTGGCGCGCGGCGTTGCGGCGCTGGCTGCCGAAGGTTTGCACAGCGACCAGCGCGTGATCGACGGCCATGTCGTGCACGAAGCCATCACCGACACCGCGCGTGCGCTCGGCGTCGACCTGATCGTGATGGGCTCGCACGGCCGCGCCGGGATCGAGAAACTGCTGCTGGGCAGTGTCACGCAGCGGGTGCTCCAGGATGCGACCATGCCGGTGATGGTGGTCAAGGCCGAGTAACTTAGAACGATGCGGCGCTTTCGAAGCGCATCGCGGCTCCCGTCACCGGATGCTTGAACTGCAGCACGGCTGCATGCAGCAGCAGCCGTTCGGAGCGATTCCTGGCCGAATCTCCGGCATAGAGCGCGTCGCCGAGGATCGGATGACCGATGAAAGCCAGGTGGACGCGCAATTGATGGGTGCGTCCGGTCTGCGGTTCCAGCAGCAGGCGCGTCGCGTCTTGCAGATTGCTCTCTAGCGCACGCCAGCGCGTGATGCTCGGTTTTCCGGCCGGATCGATTTTCTGCATCGGCCTGCGCGGCCAGTCGGCAGCGATCGGCGCGTCGATGGTCGACCAATCCGGGCTCTCCGGCATCGTTCCGTCGACCACGGCCTCATAGCGTTTCGAAACCTCCTGCTTTGCGAAGGCTTCGCCCAGTGCCCGCTGAACGACAGGGCTGCGCGCCATCAGCACCAGCCCGCTCGTCGCCATGTCCAGCCGGTGCACGACCAGCGCATCTGGCCAGCGGGCGAGTGCGCGAGCGCTCAGGCAATCCTGCTTTTCCTCGCCGCGTCCAGGCACGCAAAGCAGGCCGGCCGGCTTGTCCAGCACCAGGAGATGGGCGTCCTCGTGAATCACGATGAGCCCAGGCGGGACGGTGAGGTGCGGCGGCGCAGAAATGAGGTGCGGGAGCGGGTCGGTCATCGGCGAAGTGGGCGGCGGTGGGCTATTCTCGAACGGATGTCCGCCGCAGCACCCGATCCGCTT
>JAQGMX010000196.1 GCA_028292145.1 Variovorax sp. | reverse complement strand
CGCTTCGAGACGATGTTGAGCGTCCCACCCGGCTCGCTGCTGCCGTACAGCGCGGCAGCAGGGCCTTTGAGAAACTCGATGCGCTCGACGCCGGCCAGGTCGCGCGGCGCGTTGAAACCCCGGTTGGACGAGAAACCATTGAACAGCGTCGCCATGCCGGTGTTCTCGTTGCCCGGCAGGCCGCGGATCGAGATGTTGTCCCAGAGGCCGCCGAAGTTGTTCTGGCGCGAAACGCCGCCGACGTAGTCGAGCACGTCGTCCAGCCTGGTGGCGCCGAGGTCGTCGATGGCCTGGCGCGTGACGATGCGCACCGACTGCGGGAGCTCGCGTAACGGCAGATCGGTCTTGGCGCCGGAAGCTTCGTCCGCTTGATAGGCGCCGGATTCGGTGCGGCCGACGACTTCGACCGTGGAGAGTTCGTCGGCGGCGAAGGCGACGGCGGGCGAGGCGAAAAGGGCTGCGATGGCGAAGGCCACCGGAAGCGGGCGCGTTGAGCCTGGAATGCGTGATTCCGGGAATCGAATGATGGACATGAAGGTACTCGGCGAGAACAGGCACACCGTCCGACGCCGGAGGCGCATCGGACGACAAGAATCTAAAGATGGAAGCCGGGGCGTCAGCCCCGAGCCGGTGCCGGTGGATCGCGGGCGGCAAAGCGCCAGCGATCCAGACGCAGAGCGAATCCGACGGCCAGCGCCGAAACAGGCAATGCCGGGGAGTCATTGGCTGCGAGCGACGGTATCGGCGCGGTGCGGACCGCCGTCGATAGGTGTGCGAAGGCCAGGCACCAGGCACACAGGCTGTCGACGCTGCTTGCGCCCTGTTCTTTCTGACCGGCAGCTTCAGTTTCGCCGGCCGAAGCGGCTGAAACGGCCGATGCAGCCGATGCGCGTTCGATCTTCTGCGCCAGGTGCGCCGCCTCGTGCGCAGGCATGCCGATCACCGTGTGGAAGCACAGGGCGAGCAGCAGGAGACGGATCAATACGCGGCGGATGAACATGCGAGGCGTCCGGATCATACGGGCGCAATATGCAGCCTCCATCGGCAGCCTCCAATACGAGAAATTGCCTCCAGGCGCCATGCGTGCAAACATCGGCACTGAACTGGAGCAGCCCATGACCCCAACCGCCCTTCGATCCATCGCCCGCGCCGGCACCGCCGGCCTTGCCGCCGCCTTGCTCGTCGCATGCGGCGCCATCGGTCCGTCGTCGACCGGGGCCATCGACAACAGCAGCATCGGACAGCCCGATTTTCGCAAACATGTAGCGACCTACGGCGTCGTCTACCGGCTGCCCACCGACGCGACCGACACGCTCGACAACCGGATCAACAGCCAGTTGAAGCGCGATCTGGTGCGACTCGGCCTGCAGACCGAAGCGCTGCTGCCGAACATTCCGCACGTGACGGTCGTGCACATCCACAGCGCCGATCCGTCGACGCCGCGCAAAATGCTCGCCGCGCTGCCGAAGCCGCCGGGCCCGATCCAGCTGACGCTCAAGGGTTTCTATACGACGGAAGCCGCCAAGGACGCCGGCCGGCCCTGGTGGCTGGACCTGGGCATCGTCAAGACCGGCCCCGGCTTTGAGGCGATGATGGCTTTCAACACAGTCACCACCGCGGCGATGGCACCGCTGCGCGACGGGCCGTTGCCGCGCGTGACCGGCCCGGTCTACGCAAAAATGGGCGACGCGGGCAAGGAACTGGTCAGAACGGTGGGCGTCAGCGGCGTGAACGTGATCAGGGAAGGCAAGGAACTGCGCTCGCACAACCCGCACAACACCTTGGTCTACAGCATGACGCCGTTTACGCCCGCGCTGCAGGCGTCGATGAAGGAGGTGGCCGACAAGTTCAACGCGGCGTTGCCCGAGGGCATCGAGACCACCTTCAACACGGTGTCGATCGTGGAACTGGCCTTCGCCGGCAACGTGACGCGGGAGATCTACCGAATCAGCCTGGTCGACGGCAGCGCGACCGACGCGGAGACGGGCCGCGCCGTCAGCCGCTGACCTGCAGAGCCGGCGCCCGCCGGGCTCAGCGCCGTTCGCCGTCCAGGTAGAACCACCGCGAGCTGTCTTCGTCGCCTTCGCGCACGAAGCGGCTGCGCTCATGCAGCCGTGTCGCAACACCGGCCGCGCTGCGCTGGCGCGCCACGAATTCGACCTCGGCATGCTCGGCATCGAGCACCGAACGCGATCGCACGTCCAGCCCGAGCCATTTGACGTCCGGCTCGAATTCGATCGTGGCCGGCCGGGTCGACGCATGCCAGGTCGCGAGCAGGTAATCGGCGCGCTGGAACACGAACGCCGAATAGCGCGAACGCATCAACGACTCGGCGTCGGGCGCGGGCGTACCGTCGAAATCTTCGACATAACGGCCGCAGCAGAGCGCATAGGCAAAAGGCCGGTCGCGGCGATCGGTCTTGCCACAGGGGCAAGGGCCATTGGAAGGAGGGGTCGGGCTGCTCATCACGGCCTCCATTGGAACATCATCCGAAAGTAGCACATGCCACTCAGGCCAGCGCGCGCTGGATCAGCAGCTTCTGAATGTCGGAAGTCCCCTCGTAGATCTGGCAGACACGCACATCGCGGTAGATACGCTCCAGCGGAAAATCGTTCACGTAACCGTAGCCGCCCAGCGTCTGGATCGCCGCGCTGCAGACCTTCTCCGCCATCTCGCTGGCAAACAGTTTGGCCATCGCGGCTTCCTTGAGGCAGGGCCGGCCGGCATCGCGCAGCGCGGCCGCATGCCAGATCAGCTGCCGCGCGGCTTCGAGTTGCGTCGCGCATTCGGCCAGCCGGAAGCCGACCGCCTGCTGCTCGAAGATGCTGCCGCCGAACGCCTGACGGTCTTTCGCATACGCCAGCGCCACGTCGAAAGCGCTGCGCGCCATGCCAACGCTCTGCGCCGCAATACCGATTCGTCCGCCTTCGAGCGCCCCAAGCGCGATCCTGTAGCCCTCGCCTTCCTTGCCGACCAGGTTCTCGGCCGGAATCCGGCAGGCGTCGAAGTTGATCTGCGCCGTGTCGCTGCTGTGCTGGCCGAGCTTGTCTTCCAGCCGCGCGACGTTATAGCCCGGCGCATCGGTCGGGACGATGAAGGCGCTCATGCCTCGCTTGCCGGCGCCCTTATCGGTGACCGCGATCACGATCGCGACCTGGCCGTTCTTGCCGCTGGTGATGAACTGCTTGACGCCGTCGATCACGTAGGCGTCGCCGTCCCTGCGCGCCGTGGTGCGCAGGCTCGATGCATCGCTGCCGGCCTGCGGCTCGGTCAGGCAGAAGGCGCCGAGCATCCGGCCCTGCGCCAGCGGCCAGAGCCATTGCTTCTTCTGCTGCGCGTTGCCGTAGCGCATCAGGATCGCGTTGACCGGGCAGTTGGTCACGCTGATCGCGGTACTGGTGCCGCCGTCGCCGGCCGCGATTTCTTCAAGCACCAGCGCCAGCGTGAGGTAGTCGAGCCCCGCGCCGCCGTCTTCCTCCGGCACGCAGATGCCGTAGGCGCCAAGCGCGGCGAGCCCCTGGTGCGCGGATTTCGGGAACGCATGGTCGCGGTCCCATTGCGGCGCGTGGGGCCAGAGCTCGGCCTGTGCGAAGTCGCGCACGGCGTCGCGGATGGCTTCCTGGTCGGTTGTCAGCAGCATGTTCGTCTCCGTTCTTTTTATGGGTGTCAGGCGCCGGGCTTCCGCTCGTCCGCCAGCATCTGCCGGAAGCGCGCGACCATGTCGTCATGCGGCTCCACCGGTTGCGTCGCCGGCTGGCCGATCTGGTCGCGCAGCATCTGGTTCATCGACGGCAGCTCCGAGCGCGGCTGCCAGCTGTCGGGCTGCCACAGGCCGGAGCGCATGAAAGCCTTCGCACAATGCAGATAGGCCTCGGCGACCCGCACCTCGATGACGAGCTTCGGCCGCTGGCGCTCCTGCGCGAAATGGTCGGCGAACTCGGGTTCGTCGCGAAGGCGCGCAGTGCCGTTGATGCGCAACGTCTCGTCGACGCCCGGAATCATGAACAGCAGGCCTATGCGCGGATCGCGCAGCAGGTTCTCCAGCGTGTCAAGCCGGTTGTTGCCGCCCGAGTCGGGCAGAAGAATCGTCTGTGCATCGATGGCTTTCGCAAAGCCCCGCGCACCGCCGCGCGGCGATGCGTCGAGCAGTGCACCGTCCGTGCCGGCACTGGCGACCACGCAGAACGGCGACAGCGCGATGAAGCGGCGGCAATGCGCATCGAGCCTGTCCAACTGCTTCTGCACGGCGCGCGGGATGACGGGGTCATAAAGCGCGCGCAGCTGATCGGTCGTCCGGATCATGGCGTCGTCCTACCCGACCCAAGGTCCATCACCATCCGCGTCGCCATATAGAGGCGGCGAGGAATGGCGTCGAGCAGCACGTATTCGGCCTTGTCGCTGTGATAGCCGAAACCCGGCAGGCCGAGGCTCTCGATCACCGGCTTGCCGGACAGCGCCGCATAGGCCGCATCGGTTCCGCCCCCGGTTCGCTCGTCGATCTGCAGACTGCCGCCGGCTTCCTTGTAGAAGTTCACGGCCTTGTCGATCAGCAGCCGACCGCCCGGGCCGGCATTGAACGCAGGCCGCCCCGCCTTGACGACGATGGCGACTTCCGCATCGGGCAGCTTCTTCATCTACGCACGCGACTCCAGCGTCTTCATCGCGGCTTCAAAGTCCTCGGGGCGCGCATAGCGCACGTCGGCATTGAGCGTCGCGCTCGCGGGAATGATGTTGGACACGGCACCCGCCTTGGCGATGGTCCAGTTGAAGCGCAGCCCCTTGGCCTTGTCGTCGATGTCCATGGTACGCAGCACCAGGTCCGACGCCTCGACCAGCGCATTGACGCCCTGCTCCGGCGCGGCGCCCGCATGCGAGGCCCGGCCGGTGATGTCGGCCTGCACATAGGCGATGCCGGATGTGCCGAGCGTCATGCTTTCGCGCTCGGCCGACGTGGGCTCGAACGACAGCACGTAGTCGGCCTTGCCGGCCTCTTCCTGGATCAGGTCGCGCGAGCCGAACGAACCCTTCTCCTCGTCGGTGTTGAACAGCACGGTGATCATGCCGAAGTCGCGAAAGCCGTAGGTTCTGAGCAGCTTCAGCGTGTGCAGGATCACGGCGTTGCCGCCCTTGTCGTCGGCAATGCCTGGCCCGTAAGCACGGTTTCCTTCGATGCGGAACGGCGCCTTCGCCAGCATGCCGCGCGGGTAGACCGTGTCCATGTGCGAGATCAGCAGCAGGCTCTTGCCGCCCTTGCCGTCGAGCGCGCCCTTGAGCCGGCCGACGATGTTGTCGCCGACGGCTGGGCTCGCCGCCTTGTGGCGCGTCACGGCGAAGCCGAGCGCCTTGAGATGGTCTTCGAGGTACTTGCCGGCCACGGCGATGCCTTCGACATCGCCGGTGCCGGTCTCGATGTTGACCAGTTGCTCCAGCGTCTTCACGACGGCCGGCTGCTCGCTCGTCGCCGCATCGAACAAGGCGTTGTCGCGCTTCTGCGCCCAGGCGGGGATTGCCGTTGCGACCAGCGACGCAGCGACCAGGAAAGGACCGAGAAAAAGACGCATGAAGACTCCGCGGATCAGATCAGTTCGATGGCGACCGCCGTGCCTTCGCCGCCGCCGATGCACAGCGTCGCGACGCCGCGCTTCAGGCCGCGCGACTGCAGTGCATGGATCAGCGTGACCATGATGCGCGCGCCGCTCGCGCCGATCGGATGGCCCAGCGCACAAGCGCCGCCGTGGACGTTGACGATGTCGTGCGAAACGCCGAACTCTTTCATCAGCGCCATCGGTACCACGGCGAAGGCTTCGTTCACCTCCCACAGATCGACGTCCTTCACCGTCCAGCCGGTCTTGGCGAACAACTTCTGCACGGCACCGACCGGCGCGGTGGAAAACCATTCGGGCTGCTGCGCATGCGTGGCATGGGCGACGATGCGGGCGATGGGCTTGGCGCCGATCTTGCCGGCGTGCGATGCGGTGGTCATGACCAGCGCGGCCGCGCCGTCGTTGATCGAGGAACTCGACGCCGCGGTGATCGTGCCGCCGTCCTTCTTGAACGCCGGCTTGAGCGTCGGGATCTTTTCGAGCCTGGCCTTGACCGGGCCTTCGTCGATGGAGATCAGCGTGTCGCCGCCGCGGCCCTTGACGGTGACCGGCACGATCTCGGCCTTGAACAGACCATCGGCCGTCGCCTGCCGCGCGCGTTCGACGCTGGCCGTGGCGAAGGCATCCTGCTGCTCGCGCGTGAAGTCGTACTTGGCTGCGCAGTCCTCGCCGAAGGTGCCCATCGAGCGGCCCGGCTGATAGGCGTCCTCAAGGCCGTCGAGCATCATGTGATCGAAGATCCGGTCGTGGCCCATGCGGTAGCCGCCGCGGCCCTTGAGCATCAGGTAGGGCGCGTTGGTCATGCTCTCCATGCCGCCGGCCACCATCACCTCATGCGTGCCGGCCAGCAGCATGTCGTGCGACATCATGGCCGCCTTCATTGCCGAGCCGCACATCTTGCTGAGCGTTACCGCGCCCGCGCTGTCGGGCAGCCCGCCTTTGTAGGCCGCCTGCCGCGCCGGCGCCTGCCCCTGCCCCGCCATCAGGCAGTTGCCGAACAGCACTTCGCCGACGGCGTCCGGCGAAATGCCCGAACGCTCGACGGCAGCCTTGATCGCGGCACCGCCCAGATCGTGCGCAGACAGGGAAGCGAAGTCACCCTGAAATGCGCCCATGGGCGTGCGGGCGGAACCGACGATGACGATGGATTCGGACATGGATGTTTCCTTGAGTGAATGGCGTTGTGAAACGGAAAACTAGAAATGCGTCGCGTGGCCTTCGTGCGTGAACCGCTGGGCCTCGTCGTACGGGAACACGTCGAGCATGTGACCGGCCTGGATGCGTTTCTTGTGGTGCTGCCAGAACGCGGGATCGAGCAGGTCGGCATGGTGTGCCATGAAGGCCGCGCGCACCGTGTCGTTGCCGAGCAGGAACGGACCGAAGGTTTCTGGAAACACGTCCTTCGGCCCGACCGAGTACCAGATATCGCCGCTCATTTCGTCTTCTTCATTGCGCGGCTGTGGCACCTTGCGGAAATTACAATCGCTGATGTATTCGATCTCGTCGTAGTCGTAAAACACGACCTTGCCGTTGAGCGTGACGCCGAAGTTCTTCCACAGCATGTCGCCGGGAAAGATGTTGGCCGCGACCATGTCCTTGATCGCGTTGCCGTATTCGACGACCGCATGTTCCAGCTGGTCCTTCGCACGCTTCGCATGTGCAGGGCTGTCGGGATTCGCAAGCATGTCGAACGATTCCTGCAG
>JAQGMX010000210.1 GCA_028292145.1 Variovorax sp. | reverse complement strand
GCACGTTGCTCACCGTCTGGCCGATCATTCCGCAGCCGGCGATGCCGCCGAAGAGGCTGGCGGCGATGTTCGCCACCCCGAGGCCGCTGCATTCGCGGTTCTTGTCGCTGGGCGTGTCGGTGAGTTCGTCGACCACGCTGGCGGTCATCATCGACTCGAGCAGCCCGACCATGGCGATCGCCAGCGCGGGCAGGGCGATGAGGCGCAGCGTGTCGAGCGTCAGCGGCACGCCGGGCCAGCCGAAGGTCGGCATCGAATCCGGCAGCAGGCCGAGGTCGGCGACGGTCTTGACCGGCAGGCCGAACCACGACGCCACCAGCGTCAGCACCACGATGCAGACCAGCGGCGAGGGAATGGCGGTCGCCAGGCGCGGCAGGCCGTAGATGATGAGCAGGCCCAGCGCGAGCATCGCCCAGGTGGCGGTGTTGGCGTTCATGAGGTGCGGCAGCTGCGCGGCGAAGATCAGAATCGCCAGCGCATTGACGAAGCCGGTGCGCACCGAGCTCGACACGAAGCGCATCAGCACGCCGAGCTTCAGCAGCCCGAAAAGCACCTGGATCAGCCCGGCCAGCACGCCGGCCGCCAGCAGATAGGGCAGCCCGTGCGAATGCACCAGTGGCGCGGCGACCAGCGCGACCGAGCCGGCCGCGGCGGAGATCATCGCCGGCCGGCCGCCGAAGAAGGCGATCACGATGCTGATCACGAAAGAAGCGAACAGGCCGACGGCAGGATCGACGCCCGCGACAAAGGAAAACGCGATGACTTCGGGTATCAGCGCGAAAGTGGCGACCGCGCCTGCCATCAGTTCGCGGGGTATGTGGGTGAGCCAGTCGGCGCGGATTCGGGACATATTCATGGGCGGCGATGGTAGGCGATGCCCGTGACTCCATTTAGAGTGAGGGCATGACGATTTCCACCCCTCTCCCGACGTACGACGAACGCTTCGACGGCATCCCCGCCGACCGTCTGCCCGCGCTGCTGCAGGCCATGCCCAAGGCCGAACTGCACATGCACATCGAGGGTTCGCTCGAACCCGAACTGATCTTCGCGCTGGCGCGGCGCAACGGCGTCACGCTGCCGTATGCCGATGTCGAAGCCCTGCGCCGCGCCTACGCCTTCACCGACCTCCAGAGCTTTCTCGACATCTACTACGCCGGTGCCAGCGTGCTTCTGAAGGAGCAGGACTTCTACGACATGGCCTGGGCCTACCTGGAACGCGCGGCCGCCGACAACGTGGTCCGCACCGAGATGTTCTTCGACCCGCAGACGCACACCGCGCGCGGCGTGCCGATGGGCACCGTGATCGCCGGCCTGCACCGCGCCTGCGTCGATGCGCAGGACAAGCTCGGCGTGAGCGCGGCGCTGATCCTGTGCTTCCTGCGGCACCTGAGCGAAGACGACGCGATCGCCACGCTCGAGGAAGCGCTGCCGTTGCGCGCGCAGTTCATCGGCGTCGGGCTGGATTCGAGCGAAGTCGGCCATCCGCCGGAGAAGTTCGCCCGCGTGTTCGCGCGTTGCCGGGAACTCGGCCTCCGGCTGGTCGCGCATGCGGGCGAGGAAGGCCCGCCGGCGTACGTCTGGAGCGCGCTCGACGTGCTGAAGGTCGAGCGCATCGACCACGGCGTGCAGAGCGCCAAGGATCCCGAACTCATGAAGCGGCTGGCCGCGGACCGCATGCCGCTGACGGTCTGCCCGCTGTCGAACCTCAAGCTCTGCGTGTTCCCCAACCTGGCGCAGCACAACCTGCGCGAACTGCTCGACGCCGGCCTGGTCGCCACGGTCAATTCCGACGACCCGGCCTATTTCGGCGGCTACATGAACGACAACTTCCTGCAGACCTTCGCCGCCACCGGCCTCACGGTACGGCACGCCTGGCAGCTGGCGGCGAACAGCTTCGAAGGCAGCTTCATCGATGACGCCGAGCGGCAGCGGTATGGCGAAAGACTGAATCGCTGCTTCGCTGGTTACATTTCGTAAGTTTTCTTTGATTTTCGTCATACCCTCGCGTCATGGTGGCTTTTCGGCCGCTGACGGCAGCGGCGACAGCGAGGTGCGTCCATGTTTCTGGATTTCGTTCAGGGTGCTTCGCTCATGCTGGCACTCTGCTGGCTTCAAGCCGCCAGCCTTCGCTTCTGGCGCGACCGCACGGTGCCGCGACAGATCACTGCGGGGCTGCTCTTCGGCCTGATCTGCGCCGTCGGAATGCTGTTTCCGGTCACGCTTTCTCCGGGCGTGATCATCGATGCGCGGTCGGTGGTCATCGCCGTCGCCGCGCTGCTGGGAGGGCCGCTCGTCGCCGGCATCGCCTATGTGGTGGCTGCGCTGATGCGCCTTTGGATCGGCGGCGCGGGCACGATTGCCGGCGTTCTCGGCATGCTCGTCCCGCTGGCGCTCGGTCTGATCTATCGCGCGGCCGTGTCGCGGCGGAAGTCCAAGCTGGGCGCGATCCGGTTGCTGCTGTTCGGGCTTGCGGTGCAGGTCTGCAATCTGGCGCTTGCCGTAACGCTGTCGAACGTGCTCTCCGGTGAGTCGCTGCAGGTCTTCGCGCTGTTTCTCGTCGTGCTTCCGCTTTTCACGGTGGGAATGGGCCTGCTGCTGCTGGACATCGACGCGCGCATACGTGTCGTCGATGCGCTTTCGCAAAGCGAAGCAGGATTGCGCGCGCTCGTCAGCGCGGTACCCGACGTCCTTCTGGTGATCGACGAGGACGGGCACTACCTGCATGTGGTGTCGCCGTATCGCGCCACGCTGTACGGCAACGCGCCCGATCTCGTGGGGCAACGCATGAGCGACGTGCTGCCGGCGGACGACGCCGAGCTGTTCATGGGCCTCGTGCATCGCGCGCTGCACAGCAACGTACCCCAGGAACTCGAATACACGGCGGTGCATGACGGTGTCAGGCGCACGTTCGAGGTCCGTGCCGGCAAGATGGACGAACAGTTCGGCGGCAGGCGATCGGTCGTCCTGATCACGAGAGACATCACGCAGCGGCGGAGCGCGGAAGAGCAACTCCGTACCCTGACGATGTACGACCCGCTGACCGATCTGCCCAACCGCAGCCTGTTCCTCGCGCAGTTGCCCCAGGCGCGCCGCGAGAGCGCCTCCAACCGGCGTTTTGCGGCCTTGATCAATATCGACCTGGACAATTTCGCGGACTTCAACGACATCAACGG
>JAQGMX010000170.1 GCA_028292145.1 Variovorax sp. | reverse complement strand
TCTCGATGCAGTCGGAAATCACTTCGCGGCTGACCAGCGAGTACTTCATGCCCTCGGTGCCCATCGCCATGCCGTCGGAGATCGTCGGCGTGCCGAACACCTGCGCACTGCCGCCGGCTTCCTCGATGCCCGCGATGGCTGCGTCGGCCAGCGTCTGCAGGCCGGAATTGCATGGCGTGATCGTGCTGTGGCCGTTCGCGACGCCGACCATCGGCTTCTTGAAGTCGCTTTCTTCGTAGCCCATCGCGTAGTACATCGAGCGATTCGGCGCGCGCGACTTGCCTTCGACAATGTTCGCGCTGCGACGGTTGATCTGGAGCGGCTTGGTGTCCATGACGGTCTCTTCTTGTGAATTCGGGGGGACGCCAGTATCCGATGAATGAATGATTCGTTCCAATCCGAATCGAAGCGGTGATTGATATGCTGGGTGTATGAGATGACTTGTATATACTGGCATCTATACTTTTGGAAGCGCGTCATGCCGGACACAGCCAAGCTTTTCACCAACGGAGGAAGTCAGGCGGTTCGTCTGCCTGCAGAATTTCGTTTCGAAGATGCCTCGGAGGTTTACATCCGGCGCGAGCCCGTGACCGGTGACATCGTGTTGTCCCGGCAGCCCCGTCTGCCCTGGCGCGAATTCATGGCAATGCGTGCCGCAATGCTCGACGAGCACGTGGCCGACTTCATGCGCGACCGCGACCGCGAAGAGCCGCCAGCCCAGGACCGGGATCCATTCGAAGGAATCTCGGCGTGACCCTGTACATGCTCGACACCAACATTGCCAGTGCGGCCGTCCGAGGCGATATGGCGCTGGACGAGAGACTCGATCGCCTCAGTCCGGCCCAGTGGTGCATTTCGGCGATCACCCGTGCCGAGTTGCGCTACGGCCTCGCGCTCAAGCCCGCTGCGGTCCGTCTCGCCAGCGTGGTCGAAGCGTTCCTCCGGTCGGCCGTCGTCGTTCCATGGGAGGCAGCTGCCGCCGACGCGCATGGCGCCCTGCGGGCCGAACTGAAGCGTAGCGGGACGCCGATCGGTGCGTACGACGAGATGATTGCCGCACACGCGCTGGCGCTGGGTGCGGTGCTCGTGACGGACAACGTCAAACATTTCGAGCGCGTTCCCGGCCTTCGATGGGAAAACTGGCTGCGCGGCGGGGAGAGTCACTGACGCTGCAAATGAAAGAAACGCTCATCGACCTGCGTGCCTGGCGGCAGTTCGTCGCCGTCGCCGAAGAACTGCATTTCGGCCGCGCCGCCCGCCGCCTTCACATGACCCAGCCGCCGGTGACGCAAGCCATCGCGCAGTTGGAGAAAACGCTCGGCGTGAAGCTGTTCGACCGCACACAACGCCGCGTTGCGCTCACTGCGGCCGGCGAGGCACTGCTGCCGGACGTGCGCGACATGCTGGCCCGTGCGCAGGCCCTGCCTTTGCGTGCAAGAGCGGCTGCAGCGGGCGAGGTCGGGCGCGTGCGGCTGGCTTTCGTGTCGACGATCGGCTTCGAGCGGCTGCCGGTGTGGGTGCGTGAATTCCGCCTCCAGTGTCCGCAGGTGGCGCTGGAGCTGGTCGAGGCGACCGGCGACGTGCAGCTCGAAGCACTGGCGCGCGGCGAGATCGATGCCGGGCTGATGCTGCATTCGCCCGGCTTCGCGCCGCCGGGGCTCGAACGCCTGGCTGTCGCCGCGGAACCGCTGGTGCTCGCGCTACCGGAAACGCATTCGCTCGCGCGCATCGAGCGGCCGGCGCTGAGCGACGTACTTGCCGAGCCGCTGATCATCTTCCCGCGGCGCATCGTGCCGTCGCTGCACGACGCGATCTACGGGCTGTATCACGCGGCCGGGCGTGTGCCGACGGTGGCGCAGGAGGCGATCCAGATGCAGACCATCGTCAATCTGGTGTGGGGCGGCGTCGGCGTGGCGTGGGTTCCCGAAAGCGTGATGCAGTTCAGGCGGGCGGGGGTGGTGTATCGAACGGCCGAAGAACTGGCGCCGGCTTCGACAGCCGGCCTTAGCCGCAAGGCATCGTCGTCTCAGCCGTTGCCTGCCTGCGAAACCAGCCTGATCTGGCCCGGCGATGTCAGGAATCCTGCGCTGGGGCGGTTCGTTGAGTTCGTGCGGTCTGCGACCGGCGTCGCGACCTAGCGGCGCCATGCCGTTTCCGCCGGCGATTCGGCAGGAAATGGCCTCGGCGTCGCCCTAATTGGCACGGCGCGCGAGAGGGCGTTACCTAAGATCGAAGCGCATTCAACGAAAGCCTCGACCCATGCCCAATCCGCCCCAGCTACCGATCACCGACAGCGCGAATGCGCAGCGTTTCTATATCGACGGCGCCTGGCAAGATCCGGTGGAAACGACGACGGCGGGCGGCGCCGGTTTCTGCGATGTCGTGAACCCTGCGACGGAGCAGGTGTTCGGCCGCATCGCGATGGGCAGCGCGCAAGATGTCGATCGCGCGGTCGCCGCGGCACGGCGCGCATTCCCTGCGTTCTCGGCTTCGTCGGTCGAATCGCGCGCCGCGCTGCTGGAAAAAATCCACGCGCTGATGCTGGAGCGCGCTGAAGAACTGGCGCTCGCGCTCAGCCTCGAAATGGGCGTTGCGCTGAGCTACGCGCGCGCCGCGCAGCTGCCGTTCGCCGCCGAACATGTGCGGGTCGCGCGGGAAGCGTTGCTCGCCTACCCGTTCGTGAAGCACCAGGGCCCGACCGCGATCACCCGTGAAGCCATCGGCGTCTGCGGCCTGATCACCCCGTGGAACTGGCCGCTTTACCAGGTGACGGCCAAGGTCGCGCCGGCGCTGGCTGCGGGTTGCTGCGTCGTCATCAAGCCGAGCGAGCTGTCGCCTTTCAGCGCGCTCATGTTCGCCCAGCTGATGCACGACGCAGGCGTGCCGGCCGGTGTATTCAATCTGGTCAATGGCACCGGCCCCGACGTGGGTGCCGCGATGGCCGAGCACCCGGGCATCGACATGATTTCCATCACCGGTTCCACCCGCGCCGGCGTGCTGGTCGCGCAGGCGGCGGCGCCGACCGTCAAGCGCGTGACACAGGAGCTGGGGGGGAAATCGCCGAACGTGATGCTGCCGGACACCAATTTCGCCCGCGCCGTGCCGCTGGGCGTGACGGCGGCGTTCCGCAACGTCGGCCAGTCGTGCAGCGCGCCGACGCGGATGATCGTGCCGCGCGAACGTCTGGCGGAGGTGGAAGCGCTGGCGCGCGAGGCGGCGGAGGCGCTGGTCGTCGGCGATCCGATGGCTGAGGGGACGATGCTCGGCCCGATCGCGAACCGTGCGCAATTCGACCGGGTGCAGCACCTGATCCGCGTCGCCATCGAAGAGGACGGCGCCCGCCTGCTGTGCGGCGGACCGGGACGGCCGGAAGGTTTGTCGCGCGGCTTCTACACGCAGCCCACGATCTTCTCGCCGGTCGATACCGGCATGCGCATCGCCCAGGAAGAAGTTTTCGGCCCGGTGCTGTGCATTCTTCCGTACGACTCGGTTGAAGAGGCCGTGGCCATTGCCAACGACACAATCTACGGGCTCGGCGCCCACGTGCAAGGCGCAGACATCGTCCAGGCGCGCGCCGTCGCCTCGCGAATCCGCGCCGGGCAGGTGCTCATCAATCACCCGGCCTGGGACCCGTTCGCGCCGTTCGGCGGCTACAAGCTGTCGGGCAACGGCCGTGAATACGGAAGCCACGGCCTGGAGGAATACCTCGAAATGAAGGCCATCCTCGGCTTCGGAACCGTCTAAGCAATTTCTTCAGAATCACTCATGACCACTGCACACGTTCCCACCTTCGTCGATCTGCGTGCGCTCGCCGCCGAATCTTCCGCGCCGTCACCGATGCCCGCGGGCGACCGCTTCCTGGCTTCGCGCCAGTGGCTCAACACGCCGGCTGTCGGCGTGACGATCTCCACACTGCATCTCGACGGCGGCACGGGCCGTGTCGAAGCGCTGGCGGACGACGAGTTCGTGCTGGTGCTCGCGGGTGCGCTGTCGATCGGCGATGCGCGGATCGGCGTCGACGGTTCGATCGTCGTGCCGCGCGGTCGATCGTTCGAATGGATGGCGGCACCCGGCACCGTGGCGCTGGTGATGGGCTGCGGTGTCGGTCCGGCCGGCGACGGCAAACCGGTGCCCATCGACACGTCCGCCACGCTGGAACCGTCTTCGCCGCCGCTGGCCGACCTGCTGGTCGGGCCGACGCCGTCCTGCCGCAATTTCACCGATTTCCGCTCGGCCAGCGGGGAATACATGATCGGCACCTGGGATTCGACGCCTTACGAGCGCGTCGCCATGACATACAGGCATTGCGAACTGATGCTGCTGCTGGAAGGCGCGGTGACCTTTGTCGACGGTGCAGGGCGCAAGGGCACCTTCTCCAAAGGCGACATCTTCGTGATCGAGCAGGGCGCGCACTGCTCGTGGCTGAGCGAGACGCATGTGAAGAAGGTGTATGTGATCTTTCGGCCTGCCTAGCTTGGCAATCGGGACGCATTTGAGCCCGGGCACAATTGCCGCATGCTCATGTATCCCCAGATCAATCCGGTCGCCCTGCAGATCGGCCCGCTCGCCATTCACTGGTACGGCCTGACCTATCTCGCGGCATTCGCCCTTTTCTTTTTCCTCGGCACCCGGCGCCT
>JAQGMX010000159.1 GCA_028292145.1 Variovorax sp. | reverse complement strand
TGGTCGGCGAGACCACCGAGCACGGCTTCGTGTTCCGGGTCGACCTGGCGCTGCGGCCCAACGGTAATTCCGGTCCGAGCGTGGTTTCGCTCGATGCATTGGAGGAATACCTGCAGGTGCAGGGCCGCGAATGGGAGCGCTTCGCCTGGATGAAGAGCCGCGTGGTCGCGCCTCAGTCGGTGATCGACAACGGCTCGGCGCAGGCGCTGCGCGGCGTGGTTCTGCCTTTCGTCTTCCGTCGCTACCTTGACTACAGCGTGTTCGATGCGCTGCGTAATCTGCATCGCCAGATACGCGAGCAGGCTGCGCGTCGCAGTGCCGGACGGCCGGAGCGGGCCAACGACGTCAAGCTGTCGCGCGGCGGCATCCGCGAGATCGAGTTCACCGTGCAGCTGCTGCAGGTCGTGCGCGGCGGCCAGTTCCCCGAATTGCGCACCCGCCGCACGCTCGACGCGCTGCAGCGCCTGGCAGGCGACGGCCTGATGCCGCAGGAAGCTGCCGACGCGCTGGCCGCGGCCTACGAGTTCCTGCGCCGCGTCGAGCATCGCATCCAGTACCTCGACGATCAGCAGACGCATGTGCTGCCGGTCGACGATGCGGACGTCCGCTGGATCGCGCTGACGATGGGCTATCCGGACTGCTGCGCTTTTCTCGCCCAACTCGACACGCACCGCGAATTCGTCGCCCAGGAGTTCGACAAGCTGCTCGGCGGCAAGCCCCAATGCGTCGGCTGCAATGCCGGCGCCGGCACGCGCCCCGCCGCACCGCCGACCGATCTCGAAGACCTGATCGCCCGCCTGCCGCCGGCTTTCGCCAAGCGCGTGGTGCAGTGGCGCGGCAATCCGCGCATCCTGGCGCTGCGCGACGACACGCGGGCGCGGCTGCGACAGCTCGTGCAGCGCACCGGCGCCTGGGTTCGGAGCGCCGCCGACGAGACGGAGGGCAACGCGGAGGAGGCTATCGCGCACCGCACCGAAGCCGCATTGCGCTGGGCCGATTGGATCGAGCCTCTGCTGCGGCGCGAAAGCTATCTGGCGCTGCTGGTGGAGCGCCCGGCGGTGCAGGACAGGCTGCTGCAACTGCTCGGCGCCGCGCGCTGGCCGGCGCGCTATCTTGTTCAGCATCCGGGCGTGATCGATGAGCTCGCCAGTGACGAGATGCTGCAGGGCCGCTTCGATGCCGAAGAATTCGAGCGCGAACTCGAAAGCCGCATCGGTTCCCTGCGCCGCACCGGCGAAGACGACGAGGAACGGCTGCTCAACCTGCTGCGCCAGGCGCACCACGCCGAACTGTTCCGCACGCTGGCCCGCGACGTCGACCACCGCATCACCGTCGAGCAGGTGGCCGACGACCTGAGCGCGCTGGCCGACACCGTGCTGCGCGTGACGGCGCGCTGGTGCTGGCAGCACGTGCGCAATCCGCATCGCGAGCAGCCGCAGTTCGCCATCGTCGGCTACGGAAATTTGGGCGGCAAGGAACTGGGCTACGGCAGCGACCTCGACATCGTGTTCGTCTACGAAGACGACGACGAGCGCGCCGGCGAGGTCTACGCAGCCTACGTGCGAAGGCTGATTTCGTGGTTGTCTGTGAAGACGCGCGAGGGCGACCTGTTCGAGATCGACACCGCGCTTCGGCCGAACGGCAATTCAGGCCTGCTGGCGACAAGCTTCGCGGCCTACGAAAAGTACCAGCTCGGCCGTGGCGGCAACACCGCCTGGACCTGGGAGCACCAGGCCATGACGCGCGCGCGCTTCGTGCTCGGCAGCGAATCGCTCGAACACCGCTTCGACGGCGTGCGCGAGGCTGTCATCACCGCGCCGCGCGACCGCGAAGCGCTCAAGGGCGAGATCGTCGCCATGCGCGACAAGGTGCGCGCCGCGCATCCGGTCAAGGCCGGGCGCTTCGACGTCAAGCACAGCTCGGGCGGCATGGTCGACGCCGAGTTCGCGGTGCAGTTCCTGGTTCTGTCGGAGTCGCACGCGCATCCGGAACTGGTGCCGAACGTCGGCAACATCGCGTTGCTGCTGCGCGCCGAAGCCGCCGGCCTGCTGCCGCCGGGCGTCGGTCGCGACGCGGCGGCGGCCTATCGCGAACTGCGCCGTGTGCAGCATCGCGCGCGCCTGAACGAAGACCCGACCTACGTGCTGCTGCCGATGCTGGCCCGCGAGCGCGAGGCGATGCTGGCGCTCTGGAAGGCGGCATTTGCCTGAGGCGCCATTGCGCCGCGCCACCGGCTGGGCGCTGTGCGCGGCTGCAGTCGTGCTGGCCGGCTGCGCGAGCGGGCCGAAGGGCGGGGGCTCGGGCGGTCGCGACGGACCCGGCGCGAATCCGCCGTCGGGTCTGAATCAGACGCCCGATGCCGAGCCGCGCATCGAAACCATCCGCAGCAGCGGCGGCACCAGCAAACCGTACACGGTGCTCGGCCGCAGTTATGTGCCGATCACCGACGACCGGTCGGTGCGCGAAAGCGGGCTGGCGTCGTGGTACGGGCGCAAGTTTCACAGCCAGTCCACCGCCAGCGGCGAGCCCTACGACATGTATGCGATGACGGCGGCCCACAAGACGCTGCCGCTGCCGAGCTACGTGCGCGTGCGCAATCCGGCGAACGGCCGCGAAGTGATCGTGCGGGTGAACGATCGCGGTCCGTTCCATGACGATCGGGTGATCGATCTGAGCTATACCGCGGCGCTCCGGCTCGACCTGCTGCGCGGCGTGGCGCCGGTGGAGATCGAGCGGATCACGAACGACGACATCCGTACCGGTGCCTGGCGGCGTGGAAGCGACACGATGCTGGCTGCTGCGCCAACACCGGTTGCCACACCGGTTCGTCCGGCGGTCGATCTCGGTGCTGTTCCGTCGCCCGTCGACGTGCCTTCCGTGTTGACGACCCGTATCGCCGTGACTGAATTGCCGCCGATGACCGCAACGAAGGCCGATCCCTGGGCTGACGCTGCATTGGTTAATCCTGCGCTGGCTTCGCAACCGCAACCGTCCTCTCAAACTGCCGAATCGGCCCCCGGCTATTGGGTCCAGCTGGGCGCTTTCCGGGAACGCGACGGCGCGGAAGGTCTGCGTGCACGAGCCGCAACCGGGCTGCCTGCGCTGGCGCCGCAACTGCGTGTCTTCAATGACGGCGGCACGAACCGGCTGCAGGCAGGCCCGTTTCCGTCGCGCGATGCGGCACTCGGTACGGTGGCACAGGTGCGCGAGGCGCTGGGCATCGCGCCGATGGTCGTCGAGCGGCGCTGAACGCCCGCTCGTCCGCTCCGATCGACGCTCAGGCGCCCTGGTATTCCGGCTTCGGCCCGATCGATGCAGCCAGTTCCTTGCGGTACTTGTTGAGTTCCTGCACGGTCTTGAAGCTGCGATCCATGAGCAGGCTCAGGTTGTGCAGGATGCGCTCGCCGACCTTGGTTTCCCACGCCGCGTCGAACTTGATCTGGTTGTCGAGCCAATGCTCGAGCCAGTCCGGGTCCGGCATGCGGCTCTGGATGGTGTCGTTGGGGAAATGCGCCTTGCTGACGTGCAGGTTGGTCGGATGCAGCGCCTGCGCCGTGCGGCGCGCGCTGGCCATCAGGACGCCGACCTTGGTGAAGGCCGCGCGCGCTTCGTCGCCGAATTTCTCCATCGCGCGCGTCATGTAGCGCAGGTAGGCGCCGCCGTGACGGGCTTCGTCCTGGCTGAGCGTGGTGTAGATGTGCTTGATGACCGGCTCGGTGTGCCATTCGGCGGCGCGGCGATACCAGTGGTTCAGGCGGATTTCGCCGCAGAAATGGAGCATCAGCGTTTCGAGCGGCGGCGCCGGGTCGAAATCGAAGCGGATGTCGTGCAGTTCCTGTTCGGTCGGCACGTGCTGCGGGCTGTAGCGCTTGAGGTATTCCATCAGCACCAGCGAATGCTTCTGTTCCTCGAAGAACCAGATCGACATGAAGGCGGAGAAATCGCTGTCGTGCCGGTTATCGCGCAGGAACATCTCGGTGGCCGGCAGCGCCGCCCACTCGGTGATGGCGTTCATCTTGATGGTCTGCGCCTGTTCTTCCGACAGCTTGGTGCCGTCGAACGATTGCCAGGGTATGTCCTTGTCCATATCCCAACGGACGGATTCAAGTTGTCTGAAGAGTTCTGGGTAGAGCATGGGCGTCTTTCTAGGCTGGCGACATTTCCGCCGCATTGATACGGATTGTGTACGGTGAATATGACCCG